>JAWWPE010000230.1:0-9164 GCA_033850895.1 Nocardioidaceae bacterium
GGGATGTTGATCTCCTCGAAGTCGAGCTTGCGCCCGCGCTCGGCCTCGGCGGCCATCTCCTCATAGCGACTCAGGCGGGCCTGGTTCTTGACCTGGCGAGCCTTGGCGTTGGAACGCACCCACTCCAGCTCCTTCGCGAGGATCTTGGCACGCTTGGCGTCCTTCTTGCCCTCAACCACCAGACGCTGCTGCTTGGTCTCGAGGTAGGTCGAGTAGTTGCCCTCATAGGGGTGGGTCTTGCCTCGGTCGAGCTCGAGGATCCACTCGGCGACATTGTCGAGGAAGTAGCGGTCGTGGGTGATGGCCAGCACCGCACCGGGGTATGACGCCAGGTGCTGCTCCAGCCACAGGACGCTCTCGGCATCGAGGTGGTTGGTCGGCTCGTCGAGCAGCAGCAGGTCGGGCTGCTCGAGCAAGAGCTTGCACAGTGCGACACGACGACGCTCGCCACCGGAGAGATGGTCGACGAGCTCGTCGGGGGGCGGGCAGCGCAGCGCGTCCATCGCCTGGGCGAGGCGCGAGTCGAGGTCCCATGCGTTGGCGTGGTCGAGATCGGTCTGCAGCTCGCCCATCTCGGGCAGCAGCGTGTCGTAGTCGGCGTCTGGATCGGCGAGCTCTTCGCTGATCTTGTTGAACCGGTCGATCTTGCCCTTGATCTCGCCGACTGCCTCTTCGACGTTCTCGAGAACGGTCTTGCCCTCCGTGAGCGGCGGCTCCTGCAGAAGGATGCCGACGGTCGCGTCGGGGTCCTTGATCGCGTCGCCGTTGTCGGTCTGGGTCAGCCCCGCCATGATCTTGAACAGCGTCGACTTGCCGGTGCCGTTGGGCCCGACGACGCCGATCTTGGCGCCATGGAGGAACGACAACGTGACGTCGTCGAGCACGACCTTCTCGCCGAGCTTTTTGCGGACGTTGCGGAGGGTGAAGACGTATTCGGCCATATGCCCCAGCGTATCGAGCCGAGCCCACCGGCGACGAATCGGTCAGGCCGCGGGCGCCTCCGCCGTCTGGGCTTCGAGCTCCGCCAGCGCCTCGACGGTGCCGTCACTCGCAGGAACCACGGCGGGTTGCCGGTCGACTCGCCGGAACGTGCTGACCCCGCGACCCAGGTCGTGAGCGATCAGCGTCGCCTCGAGGACCGTGCTCTCGCGCGGCTCGCCGTCCTTGGTGGTCCAGGACTCGGTGCGCAGCTTGCCGATGACCACGATCGGATCACCCACCGTGAGCGACTCTGCAGCGTTCTGCGCCAACACGCGCCAGGCCTTGACCGACATCCAGGTCGTCTCGAGGTCGCGCCAGGTGCGGGTCGCCTGGTCGTACTGACGCGGAGTCGAGGCGACGCGGAACAGCACCCACGGGACAGCGGCGCCTTCACGCAGCTCGACGCTGGTGCCGACGTGACCGTGGAACGTCAGGATGTTGTCATTGGACATGGATTTGCTCCTTCGCGTATGAGGAGTTCCAGCGTCCCCGCGAGCGACTGAACGCAGGCCTGCCACACCCGCGGCTGTGGACGAGCTGCTTCGGCGTGAGGGGTGTGGACGATCAGCCGATCGCGGCGATGATCCCGCGCCGATAGACCCCGTAGGAGTCGAGCTCGGCCTGCACCGGCGCGATGACACGGTGCTCGACCACGGTGTCGATCGCGGCCCGGAGCATTCGGTCCGCACGCTTGGCCTTGCGCCGGCCGCTCAGCCGGGCGAACAACCGGGAGACCAGGCCCAGCACGATGCCGAAGGCGGCCGCACCGCCAGCCACCACCGCCGCCACCGGGACCCCGCCGACATCCTTGCGACCGACGACGTCCTTGAGGTCTGGCAACGAGACGCCGGACACGAAGTGCTCGACCGCTTGGGCGCCGAGCCAGCCGAGACCCGCGAGCATGGTCAGGAAGGCCAGCCACTGCACGACCTGCACGACGCGCCACCACAGCGCGGCCTTGCCGGCCCCGACTCCGGTGTCCACGATGGCTCGGTCCAGCTCACCGACGATGTCTTCATCGGGCGGGCTCGACGCGAGGCGTACGGCGTCGCGCCACGGACGTTCGAGGCCGACGGAAGCCTTGTCTGCCAGATCGCGGATGGCGAGCTCGGCTTCGGCGCGCTGCACATGATCGGCGTGTGGGATCGCCGACCGGGCCAGTGCCGCGGTCGACAGGTCCTCGTCGAGGCCGAGCTCCTTCATGGGGTCGTGCCGCAGTCGACCGAGCCACCGCGCGATGGGCCACCCCGTGCGCAGGACGGCACGTCGCCGGGTCGATGCGGCGATGGCGTCGACGATCTGCGGCACGCCGGCGCAGCTGACCAGCGCTTCGTCGAGGGCCTCGCGATCGGCCGGGCTGATGCCGGGCACCACGCTGGTGCCGCCCACCTGGGCGATCACATCGGTCGCGGCCGAGATGTCGGCGGCGAGCTTGGATCTTGCCGCAGACTTCGCGCGTATGCGCGACGCGAGCTCTCGTTTGAGGTCGTCGATGCCGTCGCCGCGCGTCGCCGAGACCCCGACGACGCCGACATCGGGCAGGCCCTCGTCAGCCAGGATGCGCTTGACGTCCTCGAGGGTGCGATCGCGCTGCTCGTACGGAATGCGGTCGATCTGGTTGAGCACGACCAGCGTGACGTCGCTGTAGGCCGCCATCGGACGGATGTAGCGGTCATGGATCGCGGCGTCGGCGTACTTCTGCGGGTCGAGGACCCAGACCAGGAGGTCGGCGTACTTGACCAGCCGGTCCATCTCGAGGTGGTGTGAGACCTCGGTGGAGTCGTGGTCAGGAAGGTCGAGCAGCACCAAGCCGTCGAGCCGGGTGTCGTCGGCGGACCGATCGAGCATGCTGAGTCGCGAGACCTGGTGACGCGGTGGGATGCCCATCCATTCGAGCAGGCCCTCAGCGCCGTCAGGTCCCCAGGCGCAGGCCAAGGCCCACGACGTGGTGGGTCGACGAACGCCCACACCGGCCAGCTCGAGATCGGTCAACGAGTTGAACAGCGATGACTTGCCCGAGCCGGTGGCACCGGCGAGCGCCACGATGGTGTGGTCGCCGGAGAGTCGCAGGCGCTCCCCCGCACGCGCCGAGAGCATCTCAGCGGGTGCCAGTATCTCGTCCTCGATACGGCCGCGGCTCGCCTCGACCGCGGCCGCCAGGCCATCGATCCGGCGCGCTACGTCGCTGGGTTCACCGGCGTACTGCAGCGGAACGGAGTCAGTGCGCTCGCTCATCCGTTGGCCGCAATGTTGAGGAAGTCTGCGTGCCGGGCGTACTCAGCCAGTCGCGCCGCTTCGCGAAGCTCCGCCTGGCTGGCCTTCAGCAGGTCCGGGCGGCCGAGCACCCCGACGAAGCGCTGCATCTCGCCCTCGAACAGCGCTGCCACCCGCGACTCGAGGTCGACGTGCGCCTTGGCCACCAGATCGCGTACGACGTCGTCGCCGAAGATCGCCGACAGCAGCTTCTGGCCGAGCGCGACCGTGCCGCCGACCTCGACCTCATCGCTGGAATCGGCGAACATCACGATCATCAGGGCCACGGCGATGCCATTGACGCCGAAGGCCAGGAACCTGGCGGTCATCCGCTTGTCGGCGCCGTCGGTGCGGACGAGCTCCAGCACTGCCTGACGCCAGTCGCGCACGGTGTGCTCCGCCTTGGTCCGGAAGTCTCGCGCCGCCCGATCGAGGTCCCGGGTGCCGCCCAGCAGCGCGCGGCCGGCTGAATTCTTGGCCCAGGCGCGCGACGAGGTCTCGGCAGCGGCTTCGGCGTGCTCGACGATCAACGTGAAGAGTCCGTGCTCGATCGCCGCGACAACCTCGCTCGACCGGGTGCGCTTGCCCGTCACGCCGTCGACCAGACGGTCGCGTATGCGGCTGGTCTTCTCCTCGACCGACCGCGACAGCTCACCGGTGCCGACGAACTCCTGCCAGCGAACGAGCACCTCGCCGCGCAGCAGGGTGCCGTCAGTGCTCTGGACGGCGAACGCCTCGAGCCCGGAGCGGTAGATCGTGTCGATCTCGCGGTACAGGAGCTCACACAGCTCGATCTGGGCGTCCATCGCGTCGGCAACGTCATGCGTGCGCAGCACGTTGTGCCGGATCGCACCATCAAGGGTCTGCGTCATGACCATGCGCCGCGCCTCGGGGTCGGCGGCCAGATCGTGCAACCAGCCGACGATCGGCCCGACCGCGGTCGGCGGGAGCAGTCCGTCGGCGTCCACGGGCGACTCGGGCACGGTGAACAGCGGCGAGTCCGACAGTCCGCGAGACGTCATCATGCGGGCGAGGTGGCCACGCACTTCGGTCACCGCGTCGTTGCTCGTGCGGTCGAGAACCACTGCCACCGAGGTGCTCCGCTCGGCCGCCATCCGGAGATAGTCCCACGGCACCTGGTCGGAGTAGCGAGCCGCGGACGTCACGAACAGCCACAGGTCTGCGGCCGCCAGCAGCTGAGCGGCGAGCTCGCGGTTGCCCTGATCGATCGAGTCGACGTCAGGCGCGTCGAGGATGGCCAGCCCGCGCGGGATCTTCGCCGACGCCGCGAGTCGCAAGGCATACGTGTCATTGCTCGACACCGCGGTGCGGGGCAGTTCCGGGAGGATGCGGTCGGGCTGGAACCACGCCGCGTCGTCGGGATGGTGCACGAGCACCGGAGACCGCGTGGTCGGACGCAGCACACCGGACTCGGTGACTCGCTCGCCGACGATCGAGTTGACCAGCGTCGACTTGCCGGCCCCGGTCGAACCGCCGACCACGGCCAGCAGCGGTCCCTCGAGCTGGTGGAGTCTTGGGAGAACGTAGTCGGAGAGCTGGTTGATGACGTCGGCCTGGATGCGGCGCGCATCGTCCGCGCCGGGTGCGTCGAGAGCCAGCGGTGCGACCCTGATGTCTCCGAGCAGCTTGCCGAGGGCGACGAGAAGCTCGGCCGAAGCGTTTTCGCCGGGCACTTGAGCTCCTCTCATCGACAGTCTGGACACAAAACGGGTCTGTGCACAGATTAGTGGACGGCAAGGCCTCTTGCGGCCATGGCTCCTGAGGAGCACGGGTCAGGAGTGACGAGCGGTACTTTGCAGCGCGGGCGGGAAATGCAGGAGTGGGCGCAGGGCGTACATCGCGTCGAGCAGCGCGTACGTGCGTTCGACACCATGAGGGATCTTGCGCCCCGACATCAGCGCGTCGTGCAGGAACGCCATCTCGGTGGCGAGGCGTTGGTAACGCGTCACGATCTTGGCAGCGTCCTTGCCGTGGTGCTCCTTGGCGTACCGTCGCGCAGCCTTGCGATAGCCGAATCGCGACAGGTAGGGAATCTCGGCCGGATGGATCCAATGCCGCTCAGCAACGTATGACAGCGACCGCTCCAGCGTACGGACCTGACGGGAGCGGGCGATGATCGCGAAGACTGCAACGACGATCAGCACGACCGCGAGCACGAGGTAGACGATCAGGAATCCGGCACCACCGCCGAAGCTCAGCGAGCTGTTCCACAAACCGTGCAGGGTGGCGCTCGCCAGCAGGCCGCCGATCACCAGCAGCACCTTGGCCCATGTCGACTTGCGCGTCACCGCAAGGCCGATTGCGATCCCGAATGCCGACGTGAAGAGCGGATGCGCGAACGGGCTGAACACGCCGCGCACGATGAAGGTGGTCGTCACGCCCTGGGCGCCGGCGACCTGGATGTCCGGCGAGCCCAGATAGCTGGAGGCGTAGTAGCCGATGTTCTCAACGAAGGCGAAGCCCACGCCGACCAGACCGGCGTAGATCAAACCGTCGAGGAAGCCGTCGATGACTCTCCGGGCGCGGACGAACGTGAAGAGCAGGAACAGGCACTTGGCCGGCTCCTCCGCGAGGGGCGCCACGAATGACGCCGTGGTCTTGTCGCTGAGGTTCCAGGCGTCCTGGATCCAGAGCTCGAGCACCAGGGCGATGCCGACCGCGACGACGCCGCCCCACACAAACGCCGCGAACTTGTATCGCGGCGGCTCGGGTTCGTACCGGTCGAGCCACCAGTAGACGAACCACACCAGCGGCAACGGGACGATCGCGTAGAAGATCGAGAGGCCGACACCTTCCGGGTCGCCTGCGTCCAGGGAGATCGCCGCACCGCCCACGACACCTGCGATCGCCAGGATGATGAAAAGGACGATCAGGGCGGTACGCCCGCGCTGGCGGAACTCATCGCGATACCTCGGCATTCCGGCCGAGTTCGCGGTCGCAATTGTCACCTGCGAATCGTAGGGCATGGGTGGGCAACGCCCGCGTCACACTTCGCTGAGGTCGGGTGCGCCGATAGGCTTGGGGACGGGCCGACGGCCCACGAGCGCCCGTAGCTCAGACGGATAGAGCAAGAGCCTTCTAATCTCTAGGTCGCAGGTTCGATTCCTGCCGGGCGCGCTCCGCTGGTCATCTAGGCTCACCCACGTGGATTCCGCCGTGTTCGTGACGATGCTGGCGGGTCTGGGCTTCGGCCTGTCGCTGATCATCGCGATCGGCGCGCAGAATGCCTTCGTCCTGCGGCAAGGTCTGCGCCGCGAGCACGTGCCGGTCGTCGTCGCCGTGTGCGCCCTCTCCGACGTCGTGCTGATCGCCGTCGGCGTCGGGGGGCTCGGCTCGCTGATCGAGGCAGCACCCTGGTTGCTCGACACGATGCGCATCGGTGGTGCTGCGTTCCTCCTCGCCTACGGCGTCCTGGCCGCCCGGCGAGCATGGCGGCCGTCGACGATCGACGCCGATCCCGCCGGCAAGCCGACGTCTCTGCGGGTCGCGGTGACGACCTGCCTGGCACTCACCTGGCTGAACCCGCACGTCTACCTCGACACGGTGATCCTGCTCGGCTCGGTGGCCGGGACGCACGGCGACGACCGGTGGTGGTTCGGACTCGGAGCGGCGATCGGCAGCATCCTGTGGTTCAGCGCGCTGGGCTTCGGCGCCCAGCTGCTGCGCCCCTTGTTCGCGCGTCCCGCGGCCTGGCGGGTGCTGGATGCGCTGATCGCGGCGGTCATGCTCGCGATCGCTGCGAGCCTGATCCGCGGGCTGATGTCGTGAAGTCGTTCCTGATCGTCGCCCTGGGCGGCACGTTCGGCACCCTGAGCCGCTACGGCGTCGCGCAGGCCGTGCAACCCGACACGCTCTTCCCGCTGGCGACGTTCTTGGTCAACCTCACCGGGTCGTTCCTGCTCGGAGCGCTCCTCGCGACCCTGATCGTGCGCGGTGACGACGCCGGACACCGGCGCACGTTGCGGCTGCTGCTCGGCACGGGATTCCTCGGCGGCTACACGACGTACAGCGCGCTCGCCGTCGAGACCGACACCCTGCTGCGCGCTGATCACGCTGCCCTTGGGCTGACATACGCGATCGTGACCGTGATCGGCGGGCTGCTGGCGGCCTTTGCCGGCATCGTCGCCGCCCGGGCGGTGGCTCGATGATCCCGCTCTGGATGGCACTGGCCGGTGGGCTCGGAGCGGGCTGCCGGTACTCGGTCGATGCCCTCGTACGTCCACGGGTGTCGGCGACGTTGCCTTGGTCGACGCACCTGATCAACATCGCCGGGTCCCTGGTGCTGGGTCTCATCGTCGGGCTCGGCGTCGACCACACCTGGCACACGATCGTCGGCACCGGATTCCTCGGTGGGTTCACGACATTCAGCACGGCGAGCGTGGAGACGGTGCACCTGGCTCTTGATGGTCGCTACCGTGCGGCGTTCGTCAACGCCTCAGGGATGTTGGTGCTGAGCGTGGCGGCGGCGGCACTCGGGTATGCCGTCGGCCACGGGCTCTGACGGACAGGGACGACGGCTCGGCCCGGCTGACCGAGCCGTCGGCAACGAGTTACGCGTCGTGCTCGACTGCGCGCGACCTCATCGAGGCTAGCCGCTGATGCGCTGGGACAGGTCCACGAGACGATTCGAGAAACCCCACTCGTTGTCGTACCAGGCGAAGACCTTGACCTGGTGGCCGACGACCTGCGTCAGCGGCGCGTCGAAGATCGCCGAGTAGGGGTTGCCGACGATGTCAGCCGACACGATCGGAGCTTCCGAATAGGCCAGGTAGGGCGACAGCTCAGGGCTCGCTGCGGCTGCGCGAAATGCCGAGTTGACCTCCTCGACGGTCGCCGACTGCGAGAGCTGGACCGTCAAATCGGTGATCGAGCCGACCGGCACGGGAACGCGCAACGCCAGACCCGTGAGCTTTCCCTCGAGCTCAGGAATGATGCGTCCGATCGTCTTGGCTGCGCCCGACGAAGTCGGGATCGTCGACACGGCAGCGGCCCGGGCCCTGCGGAGGTCGCTGTGCGGGGCATCGTGGAGCCTCTGGTCGCTGGTGTAGGCGTGGATCGTCGTCATGATTCCGGACTCGATGCCGAACGCTTCGTGCAGCACCTTCACCATCGGCGCCAGGCAGTTGGTCGTGCAGGAGCCGTTCGAGAACACGTCGTCCGTTGCATCAATGGCGTCGTCGTTGACGCCCAGCACCAGCGCTGGCACATCGCCGGACGCCGGCGCGGAGATGATGACCTTTCGCGCTCCTGCGGCCAGGTGCTGCCGCGCACTGGCCAGATCCGTGAAGTGACCGGTCGACTCGATGACGACATCGACGCGCTCATCGCCCCACGGTATGTTCGCTGGCTCGCGTTCTGCGGTCACGCGGATGCGCGCCCCGTCGACGACGATCGCCTCACCGTCGACGTGGACGCCGTCGAGATGCCCGCCCAACGAGTCCCACTCGAGGAGCGAGGCGAGGGTCGCGGCGTCGGCGATGTCGTTGATCGCCACGACCTCGACGTCAGCGCTGCTGCTCAGGGCGGCTCGCAGGTAGCTGCGGCCGATGCGGCCGAAGCCGTTGATTCCGATCCGAACGGTCATGAGTTCTCCTTCTTGAGTTGGTCAGTGGTCATTGCCGCAGCGTGTGCGGCGTCGAGCAGGGACACGGCTCCACGGATCGCCGCGTCCATCGGGCCCTGCTCGCCCTTTGCGCGGGCCAGCACATAACCGCCCTGGATGACTGCGGCCAGGGTTCGGGCGAGCTCGGCCGGAACGGTGGTCGCGGGTAGCTCCCCGGCAGCGACGGCCGCAGCGATCGTCTGCTCCCACTCGCCCAGCATCGTGTCGAACGCATTCGCGACGATCGCGATGAGCTCGGCATCGCCCACCACTTCCGGGTCCTGGGTCATCCGGCCCACCCGGCACC
>JAWWPE010000257.1:0-8379 GCA_033850895.1 Nocardioidaceae bacterium
GTTCGCGGGTCTGCGCATCGAGCGCTCCGAACGGTTCGTCCATCAGCAGTACGCCCGGTTGGTACGACAGGCTGCGGGCGATCGCGACTCGTTGCTTCATGCCGCCGGACAGCTCGTGCGGGTAGCGGGACGCGAAGTCACCGAGTCCGACGAGCTCGAGCACCTCGCGGGCGCGCTCCGTACGCGCCGCTCGGCTGAGTCCGCCGACCGCCTCGAGCGCGAGCTCGACGTTGCCGAGCGCCGTACGCCAAGGGAGCAGGGTGTATTGCTGGAACACCACGCTGCGGCCCGGTCCCGGTTCGGTGATGACGGTTCCGTCGGCGAGCACCTGGCCCGAGGAAGGATTCGTCAGCCCGCTGATCAGGTCGAGGATGGTCGACTTGCCGCATCCGCTGGGCCCGACAATCGTCAGGAACTCCCCAGCCTCGATCGTGAGGTCGAGACCGTCCAGCGCGACGAAGTCACGCAGGGCTCGGTCGTTCTCGTCGCGTACGCGGAACACCTGACCGACATTGCGCAGCTCGATCCGACTGCTCATCTCACTGCCCCTTCTCGTCGACGTTGTACGTGTTCGTGTAGAGGTCGCCGGGCTTGAGCGAGGCGGCCTTGACCTCACCGCTGCTCTTGAGCCAGTCGATCCACAGCGAGAAGTCCTGGTCGCGGAGCACCCCACCGGGGGTCGCGACACCATTGCCCTGCCACAGCCCGAGGGCCTTGACGTCCCCGGCGCGGCCCTGCGCCTTCAGCCACTTCCCGATGACCGCGAGGGTCTCGGCCGGCTTGTGCGCCTGGTCCCAGACGATCGCCTTGGTGATGCCGCGGACCAGGGTCCGGGTGGTCTTGGGGTTGTCCTTGATGAAGGAGTCCTTCAGCACGTAGCTGCCGCCGTTGTACGGGCCGACGAAGTCGGTGTCGGTCGCCAGCGTCCGGATGCCGCCGTGCTTGATTGCCAGGATCTTGGCGGCGAAGCCGAGGTAGGCGGCGTCGACCTGGTGCTTGCGCAGGGCCGGCTCGGTGTTGATGCCCGGCAGCGGCACGAGCGTCACCTTGTCGATCTCCTTCGGCGTCAGGCCCTGCTTCTTGAGGTACGTGTCGAGTACCGCCTCGGCATTGGCGCCGAGCGTGTTGACGGCGACCTTCTTGCCGATCAGGTCCCGGCCGTTGCGGATCGAGCTGGAGTCGAGGGTCAGCAGTGAGCTGTTGACCTTGTCGGTCGAGCCGTAGGCCGCGGAAACTGCCTTGAGCTTGATCCCGGTGGAGGCGACCTTCGCGGTGGCGCCGTTGAACGGTCCGATCGCGACGTCGGTCTGACCGGTGACCAGCGCCTGCAGCGACGCGGGACCGCCCTGCGCCACACCTACGGTCTTCAGCTTCAGCCCTTTGAGGTAGCCGAGCGCGTCGGCCAGCTCGGCGTAGTTGAGCAGGCCGGGAGCACTCAGGTAACGCAGCGTCGTCACCTCCTTGCCATTGGCGGCGTTGCTCGATGCGCAGCCGGTGGCGCTCGCGGCGAGCAGGGCGCCTCCGAGTGAGACGGCGAGAGTACGTACG
The DNA here is from genome assembly GCA_033850895.1 of Nocardioidaceae bacterium. Classification (GTDB taxonomy): domain Bacteria; phylum Actinomycetota; class Actinomycetes; order Propionibacteriales; family Nocardioidaceae; genus Aeromicrobium. The sequence goes on from JAWWPE010000257.1 coordinate 1,549, forward strand.
AGGTTGATCTTCACGGTGCTGGCTTCCTGAGTGACGGGGGCTTCCGGGGTCGGGGCGAAACCGGAACGTCACCAGCGTCATCCATTTACCGAGACGTCTGTCCCACGTCTTGATACGCAGAAGAGATGAATTCAGCGTGAGAACAATTCAGCGGGCCGACTGCGCGCCCGGCGCACCAGGTCGAGCGGGTCCTCGTCAAACGGCACGAGCGCGACCGCGCTGGCCGCGACTTCCTGCAGGTCAGAGCCGTATCTGCCGAATGCCACCTCGATGGGCGGCAGGCTCGTCGTCTGTTCGAATCCCTCGATGACATCGCCCCGACCAGCCTGGTAGGACGTGAATCCCTGCCCGACGAGCACGATCCGGTCGCAGTCGAGCATGTCGCGGACAAAGGCCACCGCCCGACCGAGCACGCGCGCTCGTTCGTGCAGGGTCCCGGCCGCCCGCGTCGAGCCGGACTCGGCCAGGTCATACAGCAGACGTACGTCCGGCCGGTCGATCAGCCCCTCGGCTTCCGCGCGTTGGGCGATTGCCTGATCGCTCGCGGTCGCCTCCAAACAGCCGACCAATCGGCACCGGCACGGCGCGGTGGAGCCGGTGGGAAAGTGCGAGAGGAGGCTCGTCCTCGTGACCCAGGTCTGATCACCGTGGCGCTCCGCCGTGGCGAATCCGATCGTGTCACGCGCATAGAGGTATGCAGTCATACCGGCGAAGCCTTGTCCGTCCATCGCGTACTCGGCAGCCGCCGCAGCAGTGATGTGGTCGACCGGGAGGACGGGAATCCCCAGCGCGACACCGAGCCGTCGACCGACATCTTCGCTGGGCAGGTTCAGCGTCGACCACGGCGCGACCACGCCCCCAGAGACGATGAGCCGAGCCTGGTCACGGAACCGCAGCTCATACGTCGCTGATCGGATCAGCTCGACCGCGGCGTCGAGCGAGTCCGGAGTGCGGTGCTCGCTGCGCTCCAGGACGCGTCCTCGCAGATCGGCGAGGCACACCGTCGTCAGGAGTCGACCGAGGTGGACTCCGATGACACCGTGCCCGTCGGCGTCCAGCTGCAACGGCACGCTCGGCCGGCCGACGGCACCCACCCGGCCCATGTCGGGCCGGGCGCGGAGGAGCCCGGCGCCGGTCAGCTCGGTGATCGCCCGGGAAACCGTGGCCTGGCTCAGACCGGTGGCCGCCACGACGTCCTCGCGCAGGACGACGCCGGCGCGTCGGACGTGGCCGAGCACGCGCGCGGCCGGGCGCGCCTGCATGCCGTGGGAGACGACCAGCATTCGACATCCTCTGCCCGAGTAGGGGATTGTCTGCTCAGTCAACCGCCCGGAGACGCCGCCGACCTCGACGTCTCGTCAGCCGAACACCGACGCCACGGCACGGACCGGTGTGCTCAGGGCCGCAGGTGCTTGAACGCCTCGAGATTGCGGGTCGACTCGCCGCGCGACTCGCGCCACTCCCATTCCTTGCGGATCGAGGACGCGAACCCCAGCTCGAGGATCGTGTTGAACGACTCATCGGCGTACGTCAGCACGGCACCGAGCACCCGGTCGATCTCGTCTCCGGTGACGGCGTGCAGCGCGATGCGTCCGTCGAGGTAGATGTCGCCGCTCGCATCGACCGCGAAGGCGACGCCGAACATCTTGAGGTTGCGCTCGAGCAGCCAGCGGTAGACCACTTCGTGGTTCTCGTCGGGCTTTCGGCACACGAACGCGTGGATGCCGAGGGCGTGGGCTCCGACCTCGAGGCGGCACACGGTCTGCAGCTTGCGCTCGCCGGGCAGCGTCACCTCGAACACCCCGGGCCGGTGCTCGACGTACTCCAGCTCGGAGGCTTCGAGCGCCTCGGTGATCGTTGCCTTCGCGGTTGCCGCTTCGGTCATACCGCGGCCTCGGCGTGCGCCGCGATCGCGTCGGCGTACACCGCGAGCGTACGTTCGGCGGTGACGTCCCAGCCGAATGACTCGGCGTGGTGCACCGCCTTCTGGCTCATCGACTCGCGGAGATCGGCGTCGGTCAGCAGCGGGAGCATCGCCGAGGCGTAGGCGGCAGGGTCGTGGCCGTCGACCAGCACGCCCGTCACCCCGTCGGACACCGCCGTCGACAGGCCGCCGACGCGGGCGGCGACGACGGGGGTGCCGCACGCCTGGGCCTCGATCGCTACCAGCCCGAACGACTCGTTGTAAGACGGCACGCACACCGTGGTCGCTGCGGCGTACCAGTCGGCGAGACCGGTCTGACTGACCGTGGGGATGAATCGGACGACGTCATCGAGACCGAGCGCGGTGCTGAGATCGGTCAGCGCCGAGGGCTGATCGAGACCCGTGCCGGAGGGGCCACCCACGACGGCCACGACGAGCCGTTCGCGCAGGGTGGGATCGCGCTGCACCATTTCAGCGGCGGCGCGCAGCACCACGTCCGGTGCCTTGAGCGGCTGGATCCGGCCGGCAAAGAGCACGAGCGCAGCGTCCGCGGGTATGCCGAGCGCTGCCCGGGCCTCGGCCTGGCGCCCGGCACGGAAGACCTCGAGGTCGACTCCGGGATGGACCACGGCGACCCGCTCGGGGTCCGCCTCGTAGAGCTCGATCAGCTCGCGTCGTTCCTCGGCGGTGTTGGCGATCAGCCGGTCGGCGAGGCGAACGATCTCCTCCTCGCCGTAGATGCGTCCGACCGGCTCGGCCGCATCACCGTCGGCGAGCTGGGCGTTCTTGACCTTCGCCATCGTGTGCATGGTGTGCACGAGCGGCACGTCCCAGCGCTCGCGGGCGACGGTGCCGACCTGCCCCGAGAGCCAGTAGTGCGAGTGCACGAGGTCGAAGTAGCCCGGCTCGCGCTCGACCTCGGCTCGCAGCACGTCGCGTACGAACGAGCAGAGCTGGGACGGGAGGTCGTTCTTCTCCAGACCTTCGAAGGGGCCTGCGGCGACATGGTGCACCGTGATGCCAGGCTCCGCGTCCACGATGGGCTGTTGGTGGCGCGAGGTTGCCCGGGTGAAGATCTCGACCTCGATGCCGCGGGCAGCCAGCTGGCGGGAGAGCTCCAGCACGTAGACATTCATGCCACCTGCGTCACCGTTGCCGGGCTGTTCGAGCGGTGATGTGTGCGCCGACAGCATGGCGATTCGCCTGAGCATGGCCACTCCTTCGTTCGCTTCCATGATGACAGTCGGCCCCACAGGCCGCAGCCGAGGTGGTCTGACACGATTGACAACATGAGCCAACCGAGGACCGCCGTCGTCACCGGAGCCAGCAGCGGCATCGGCGCCGCGACAGCACGGGCGCTCGCCTCCGCGGGCTTTCACGTCATCTGCGCCGCGCGCCGGGTCGACCGCCTCGAGGCGCTGACCGCCGAGATCGGTGGCACCGCGATCGCCTGCGACGTCACCGACAACGACCAGGTCGGGGCACTGGCCTCCGCGGTCGGCGACACTCTCGACGTGCTGGTCAACAACGCCGGCGGTGCGTTCGGCGTGGGGCCGGTCGTCGACAGCGACCCGGAGCAGTGGCGGCAGATGTATGAGGTCAACGTCATCGGCACCCTCAACGTGACGAAGGCTCTCGCCCCGGCGCTGATCGCCAGTGGCGCCGGCACGATCATCAACACCGGCTCGATCGCCGGCCACCTCGCGTACGAAGGCGGTGGGGGTTACACCGCGGCCAAGCACGGCCTCGCGGTGATGACCGAGACGTTGCGGCTCGAGCTCAACGGCCAGCCGGTGCGGGTCACCGAGATCGCGCCAGGCATGGTGCGCACCGAGGAATTCTCGCTCGTACGTCTCGGCGACCGGGCGAAGGCCGATGCGGTGTACGCCGGGGTGGCTGAGCCGCTGGTCGCCGAGGACGTCGCCGATGCAATCTGCTGGGTCGCGACGAGGCCCGCGCACGTCAACATCGACCTGCTGGTGATCAAGCCACTGGCCCAGGCCGCGCCCCACAAGGTCGACCGCTCGGGCTGACCCTGCGTACGACAGAGCGCCCGCCCCTCGATCGAGGAACGGGCGCTCTTGTCTGGTGTCGGAGTCAGTGCACCATGACCGGCGGTGCGCCTTCGTCGTCGAGCAGGTGCGACTCCTCCCGCTTCCGCGGCAGGAAGAAGATCGGGATCAAGGTGAGCGCCACGAGTGTGAGGGCCACCCAGTAGGTGTCGGCGAACGCCGCCCCTGCCTCGGCAATGCCCTTGACCACATTCGGTGCGTTGTGATCGGCCGACGGATCCTTGATCGCTGCCATCGCTGGCCTGGCAAGGTCGCTGTTGTTGAAGTGGTTGGTCAGGATCACCGACATCACCGCAACACCGATCGAGCTGGAGATCTGCTGGTTGACGTTGAGCAGCGTGGACCCGCGCGCCACCTCGTGGTGGGTGAGGTTCTTGAGTGCCGAGGTGAACAGCGGCATCATCGTGCCGCCGGTGCCCAGACCCATGATGAACAGCCACACGATGACGTGCCAGTAAGGGGTGTCACCGGTCAGCTGCGTCAGACCGAACAGGCCGATCACGATCCCGACGATTCCGAACGGAACGATGCGACCGACCGGAATCTTGTCGGCCAGCGAGCCGGCGATCGGCATGGTCAGCATTGCGCCGATGCCCTGCGGTGCGACCAGCAGGCCGGCCTTGAGGACGGTCTCCCCCCGGACTTCCTGGAAGTAGGTCGGCACGAGCAGGAGCCCGCCGAAGAACGCCATGATGAACAGGAACATCGTGATGATCGAGATCGCCAAGTTGCGGTTCTTGAACAGTCGGAGGTCGAGCAGCGGGTGCTCGGGCCGGAAGCTGTGGAACACGAACGACACGATCAGGACGAGGCCGATGAGGGCGGGGATCCATACCTTGTCGGCGGTCACCGTGCCTTCGCCGGGGATCGACGAGACGCCGTAGAGGAACAGCGCGAGACCCGGCGACATCAGCGCCATGCCGAGGAAGTCGAACGACTCGCTGGGCTCCGGGTTGTCCTTCTCGAGCACGAGGTAGGCGTAGACGATGGCAATGGCACCGAGGGGGACGTTGATCAGGAAGATCCAGTGCCAGGACGCGCTGTCGATCAGCCATCCGCCGAGGACCGGGCCGGCAATCGGACCGAGCAGCATCGGAACGCCGAGGATCGCCATCAGCCGGCCGATCCGGGCCGGGCCGGCGGCGCGGGTCATGATCGTCATGCCCAGCGGCATCAGCATGCCGCCACCGAGACCCTGGAGCACGCGGAACCCGATCAGCATGTTGATGTCAGTAGCCGTGGAGCACAGCACCGAGCCGGCGGTGAACAGCACGAGCGCGGTGATGAACAACCGTTTGGTGCCGAAGCGGTCGGCGGCCCACCCGGTCAGCGGAATCACCGTGGCAAGAGCCAACGTGTAGGCGGTGACGGCCCACGCGACGGTCGCGTAGTCGCGGACGTCGAACGCCTTCTGGAACGTCGGCAGCGCGACGTTGACGACGGTGATGTCGAGAATCGACATGATCATGCCGATCACCACGACCCCGGCCGTCTTCAGGACGGCGGCGTCGATCTCGTCCGGATATTCGATCTGTGGTGCTGGGGCAGTCATGGTCATTTCTCCTGGTGGGTGTGCCGACGCAGGGTCTCCCCCGCGAGGATGTCGGTGAGCGCGCGATGCAGGTGGTCGCGCTGCTCGTCGGGCAGGTCGGCCGCAAACGCCTTGATCGACGTACGTTTGGACTCGATGTGCTGCAGGCTGAGCTTTTCGCCGATCGGGGTGAGTGACACCAGCTTGACCCGGCGGTCCTCGCCGCTCTCCCGGCGTTCGACGATGTCGAGCTTGACCAGCTGATCCACATTGCGACCGGTGGCGGCGTCGGAGAGGCCCAGCGCCTTGGCGATCTTGTGGATCGGTGTCGGTTCACCCCATTTGGCCAGCAGGAAGAGCGTGCGGACCTGCGAGAACGACAGGTCGAGCTCGACCAATGTGTCCATGCCGTCGGACTCGGCGAGATGCATCAACCGCATCATGAAGTCCTCGAGCGCGACGTAGAGATCATCGGGTTTGGTTGCCACCCGGGAATCATAACTATTTCGCAACCTTTGTTCAAATGAACTCTTTGTTAACGCGCAATGACTGAGGCGGGTTCACGATTCGTCGGTGGGGGTGCTGCACCCGTAGAATGGGTTGGCTCCGTCCATCGAGAGCATCCCCCACGCTTAGGACTTTTTTCGTATGCCCATCCGCTCCGACCTGCGCAATGTCGCAATCGTCGCCCACGTCGACCACGGCAAGACGACGCTCGTCGACGCCATGCTCCAGCAGCAGGGTCACTTCGATGAGCACCACCTACTCGCCGAGCGTGCGATGGACTCCGGCGATCTCGAGCGCGAGAAGGGCATCACGATCCTCGCCAAGAACACCGCGGTCCGCTACAACGGTCCGGGTGCTCCCGATGGCGGCGTCACGATCAACATCATCGACACCCCCGGCCACGCCGACTTCGGTGGCGAGGTCGAGCGCGGGCTGTCGATGGTCGACGCCGTCGTGCTGCTGGTCGACGCCTCGGAGGGTCCGCTGCCGCAGACCCGGTTCGTGCTCCGCAAGGCGCTGGCCGCCAAGATGCCGGTCGTCCTCGTGGTCAACAAGGTCGACCGTCCCGATGCCCGCATCAGTGAGGTCGTCGACGAGACGTACGAGCTGTTCCTCGACCTGCTCGACGAGAACGCCGACGAAGGCGCCCTCGACTTCCCGGTCGTCTACGCCTCGGCTCGCGCCGGCCGCGCTTCGCTGACCCAGCCCGAAGACGGCGGTATGCCCGACAGCGACAACCTCATCCCGTTGTTCCAGACGATCATGGACGCGGTGCCGGCGCCGGAGTACACCGAGGG
>JAWWPE010000301.1:0-7389 GCA_033850895.1 Nocardioidaceae bacterium
CTCCGACGTCAGCGCCCTGGTCTGCCGGATCTCGGTCTCCACCTGCGCGGCGGTGCGATATCCCGCGGCGAGGAATCCGAGCCCGCCGGCCTCGCTGACCGCAGCGGCAAGAGCCGGGGTCGACGCTCCCCCGGCCATCGGTGCCTGGACGATCGACGAGCGAAGTCGGGAGAGGTCGAACGTCATACCCCAACTATCGCCCAGTCGCCGGGGCGTGATCGGGCTGGGCGCCGAACCTGATGCCCTTGGCTTCCTGCCCGATGAGCACGAGAACGGCGACGACGATCAGCACCGGGACGATCGTCACCGTCAGGGCGAACGGGTAGCCGTGCGAAGCGGCGAGGTGTTCCTGGATCGGCAGGTTGAGGGCCGCGAAGACGTTTCCGAGCTGATAGGTGACCCCGGGATAGAAGCCACGGATCGCGTCCGGCGACATCTCGGTGAGATGAGCGGGGATCACGCCCCACGCCCCCTGGACCATGACCTGCATCAGGAACGATCCGAGGCAGAGCATGCCGGCCGACGTCGAGTACGCGAACAGCGGCACGATCGGCAGGGCAAGGATCGCGCAGAAGGCGATGGTGTGGCGACGTCCGTACTTCTCCGACAAGGTGCCGAAGACGAGTCCGCCGATGATCGCGCCGACGTTGTAGATGATCGCGATCGTCAGCGCCGTCCGATCCGACAGACCGGCACCGCCCTGGTCGGTCGCCTTCAGGAACGTCGGAAAGACGTCCTGGGTGCCGTGGCTCATCCAGTTGAACGCCGTCATCAGCAACACGAGATAGCCGAATCGGCGGACGATCTTCATGTCGAGGAGGATGTCCCGGAAGCTCGTACGCGTCGACGACATCTTCTGGCGGGTGTCTTCCCACACCTCAGACTCGGTGACCCGCGTACGTACGAGCAGGCTGATCAACGCCGGGACGATCGACAGGGCGAAGAGCCAGCGCCACGACAGCCCGGCAGCATCGTGGAGCACCAGGTATGACACCGCGGCCAACAGGTAACCGAAGGAGTAGCCCTCCTGCAGCAGGCCTGAGAAGAAGCCGCGGCGTTCGACCGGGATCTTCTCCATCGCCAGTGCCGCGCCGAGTCCCCATTCGCCACCCATGCCGATGCCGTAGATCAAGCGGAGCACGATCAACACCGTCAGGTTCGGGGCGAACGCGCACAAGAATCCGACGACCGAGTACAGCAGGACGTCCCAGATCAGCGGCGTACGGCGTCCTCCTCGGTCCGCCCACAACCCGAAGATCAGCGCGCCGACCGGCCGCATCAGCAGGGTGACCGTGGTCAGGAACGCGACCTTCTCCTTCGACTCCCCGAAATCGGCCGCGATGTCCGCGTAGACCAGGACGACGATGAAGTAGTCGAACGCATCCATCGTCCAGCCGAGCAGAGCGGCCAGGAATGAATTGCGTTGATCGGGACTGAGTGGCTTACGCGCGCGTGCTGTGGCAGAGCTCATGAGGATCTCCTTCGCCGGGGCACTACCCAGCGCGATTCGGTTGAATCGCGGCCACCTCGGTGACCCTGATAGCGTCTTGGGACGACAGTCACCACAGCGCCGAAGGAGCACCGCGATGTCGCCGAACGGAGCCCCGGAGAGCACGCCCCAGGTCGCTGCGCCGTTCGAGCTGCACGAAGCGGTGCAAGGGGCACTGCCCGATGTCGACCAGGACGTCACCCTCTTGCACCTGGCCCTGCTGCATCTCGGCCGCCTCGTCGAGTCGTCGATCCAGACCGTCATTGCGCCCGAAGGGCTCGAGATCTCCGAGCACTCGGTGCTCACCGCACTCTGGTTCGCCGGGCCTCCCTACACGATGTCGCCCACCCAGCTCAGCCAGGTCATCCTGCAGACCACGAGCGGGATGTCCAAGACGCTGCGGCGGATCGAGCGGCTCGGCCTGATCGAACGCGCCGACGATCCCAACGACGGACGATCACGTCTGGTGGTGCTGACGGACGCAGGGCGCGAGATGTCCGAGCGGCCCCTCCGGCAGCTGATCGAGCAGTGGACGGCCCAGCTTCGCGGCGTCGAGGCCAGCGACCTCGACGCCGTCACCCGGGCCGTCTGGTCCCTCGTGCCGCACATGGATCCGCGATTCAGCGCAGCCGAATCTTCCGCATGAAGCGCATCCCCTTGATCGCCGACGCCACGTGGTCCTCATAGGGCTTGTCCGTCGGGGCGCCGAGCACCTGCTTCTTGAGCACCGCGACATGCTGGATCTCGGTGTACTTCAGCAATCCCTCATCCCCATGACGAGCGCCGACGCCGGAGTTCTTGAATCCGCCCGACGGCGTCGCCTTGCTGGCATATGAGCAGGCCAGCGGGTCATTGATGTTGATGTTGCCGGACTCGATCCGCCGGCCGACCCGCTCGGCCGCCTTGAGATCGGTGCCCCAGATGCTGGCGTTCAGCCCGTAGTCCGTGTCGTTCGCGAGCGCCACGACCTCGTCGATCGTGTCGTACGCGTGGATCGTCACGACCGGGCCGAATGTCTCCTCCGTGGCGTGCAGCATGTCCGGGGTGACGTCGGTCAGCACGGTCGGCTCGTAGAACGCCGGTCCGAGATCGGGTCGTGCCTTGCCGCCGGTCAGCACCGTGGCGCCCTTCGCGCGCGCGTCCTCGACGTGCGCCGACACCCGGTTCATCTGGTCGGCCGAGACCAGTGACCCCATCGTGGGCCCGAAGTCGTATGCCGCGCCGAGCTGGATCTTCTCCGCAGACTCCACGAACCGGCGGGTGAACTCCGCCTTCATTGCCCTGGGCACGTAGATCCGCTCGATGTGCATGCACGCTTGCCCGGCATTGAGGTACGTCCCGAACGTGGCGCCAGCGATGGTGTCGTCGAGATTGGCATCCGCCATGACGATCAGCGGGTTCTTGCCACCGAGCTCGAGGGTGCAGTCGATCAGGTTCTCACCGGCCCGCGCACCGACGTACTTCCCGGTCGCGGTGCTGCCGGTGAACATCACGAAGTCGGCGTTGTCGATCAGCGCCGGCCCGACGTCCGGGCCTTCACCACAGACGATCTGCAACAGCCCCGCGGGCAGGCCGGCTTGGTAAAGCAGGCGCACGCACTCGGCGACGCACAACGTGCTCTTGTTGTCGGGCTTGATCACCACGGCGTTGCCGGCGATCAGGGCCGGCATTGCGTCCGAGATGCTGGTGGCAAGCGGGAAGTTCCACGGGGAGATGATGCCGATGACGCCCATCGGCAGCCGCACCTCGGTCGACGTCGAGGCCACCGGGACGACCCCGCCGCGCTTCTTCTCGCCCAGCACGCGCTTGGCGACCTTGAGGTAGTGGCTGGTCGTCATCACGACATCGCAGACCTCCTCGAATGACATCCGCCGGGCCTTGCCGGTCTCGGCCTGCATCAGGTCGACCACGGTCTCGTAGTTGGCGAGCATCAGGGCGTGGAAGCGCTTCATCACGTCGAGCCGCTTCGCCAACGGCAGCGCGGCCCAGCCACGTTGCGCCGCGCGAGCCTGCTCATACGCCTTGGCGACATCGTCGGCCGATGACTGCGGGAGCGCGGTGATGACCTCGCCGGTGTAGACCTCCAGGAGGTCGTACGTCGTCGCGCCGGACGACGTGATCAGCCCCTTCAGCTCGGAGAGGCGCTCTTCGGTGATGGATGCGGGCAGGGTCATTCGTGGAACTCCTTGTCGGCTGCCGGTGCGCTTCGTGCTGCTCGTTCTTCGTATGCCTTGCGGGCCGGGTCGTCGAGGGCATCGAGGGCCGCCCGTTCGCCACCGAGCACCTTGTTGAGCCATTCGCCGGTGCGGCGCGGGATCAATCCGCCCGTACGCACCGAGGTGCCCAGGCTCTTGGGCACGTAGACGTTGGGGCGCGGCTTCTGCAGCGCCGACAGGATCCCGTCGGCAACGGCCTCGGCGGTGACCGGCTTGGCCGGACCCTTGTTGGCCTTGAATCCCGCCGCCAGCTCGGTGTGCACCATCGCCGGGTGGACGACGCTGATGTCGATCGGTGTCTTGTCGGCCTTGAACTCGATGTGCAGGGAGTTGGAGAAGCCGCTGACCGCGTGCTTGCTCGCGACGTACGTCGACGCGCCGGCAATCGGGATCCGGCCGGCGGCGCTGGAGACGTTGATGATCTGGCCGCCGGTGCCTCGCGACTTCATCCGGGTCACCATCTCCTTGGTGGCATAGATGACCGCCATCAGGTTGAGCCCGATGATGTCGTGGGTCGTGCGGTCGGACTCGTCCTCGATCCGGTTCAACGGCATGATGCCGGCGTTGTTGACCAGCACGTCGATGGGTCCGAGCTCTGACTCCACCTCGTCGAGGAATCGCTTGAACGCCGCGCGGTCGGTCACGTCGACGACCCGCCCGAACACGCCGGCACCTGCGATGGAGGCCGAGTCGAGGTCACAGACGGCGACCTTCGCACCGTGGCTGGTGATGAGCTTGGCGCTCGCGGCACCGATCCCCCGGCCTCCGCCGGTGATGACGATGACCTTCCCGGTCAGATCGCGCTTCACGGCGCCACCGCCATCCAGTCGGCGAAGCCGGTCGGATCGTGGCGACCCATGCTGGCGTGCTCGAACAGCCCCCAGCCGACCTGTCCGTTGCACGTGGCGCGGGCCGAGTGATCGGTCACCCCCCACGGGATGCGCCCGATGATCTCGGGATCGGTGAGGTCGTACGTCGCGGCGCTCACCCAGTCGTGGCCCTGCCAGACGCCGTGGGACCACTCGGGGTCGCCGCCGTATCCGCAGCCCACGTGCAGCGGTACGAACGACAATGTCTCGACCTCGATCAGCAGCGGTTCGCCGAGCTGGGTCGTGAGGTGCAGGCGGGCACCCAGGGGCATACGGGATCCAGGCGTGTAGTCGATCTCGACACGGGGCCAGCCGAGCTGCTCGACCCGACCGTCCGGGAACACCCGTATCGCGTCGTTGAGGGTGCGGAACCCGTCAGGAGACTCCTGCACGATGACGATCACCGCGAAGTCGTCGAAGCGCAGCGGGACGTACAACCACCAGAATCCTTCGAGCGGCTGCTCGGCGGAGATGCCCTGCGCCTCGGGCTCGCCGCTCGGCCGGATGCCCCAGGAGCGGTCGCGGGTGCCGACCCAGTCACTCACGTCGTACGTGGTGCCGCCCGCTTGCAACGATCCCGTCCACGTGCCGACCTGGGCGAACCGCTGCGCGTCGAGCGTCGGGCGGTTGCCGGTGAACATCAGGTGGCGTTGCTCCAGCACGGCGGGGAACGAGCCCTGCCAGGTGAGCTCGAGTCCGATGTGCTCGTGATCGCAGATCAGCCGCAATGAGTTCAGCGGTTCGAGCACCTCGACCCGTAGCGGCCCGACCTGTTGCGCCAGGGACCGGTCGCCAAGGGCATCGGAGAGCCGGAGCGAGAACTGCTGGTCCTTGACGCGTACGGTCGCGAAGCCGTCGCGGACGCCGAGGTTGGGATACGTCCCGAGCCCGGCGATCAGGAACACCTCACCGAGCTTGTCGTGGGCGTTGAGGTAGCAGCGATCGTAGAAGTTCCGGTCGCTGCTGTCCGCGCGGGCCATCGGCAACGGTGCCTGGTGGATCGGGAACTCGTCGAGCTCGGTCGGCATCAGGCCCATACGTACGTGCCTTCCAGGAGTCGCCTGAGCAGTGCCGCGTGCATCACGAAGTCGTTGGGGTCGTCGGGCTGCTGCTCCTCACCGAAATGGATCATCCGGCGCTTGACCTGGCTCATGACGACGGCGTGCCGCAGTGCCGCATAGACGACATAGAAGTCGAAGTCCTGGACGGTGTGGCCGCTCAACGACTCATACGTCGCGATCACGTCCTCGCGGCGGCAGAAGTCCGGGATGCCCGGCATCTCGAACACGTTGGCGATGTCCTGGAAGAAGCAGTGCAGGAACACCGCCCAGGCGAGATCGACCTCGCGAGGCGCGATCGCGGCCATCTCCCAGTCCAGCACCGCGACCGGGGTGAACTCGTCGTAGATGATGTTGCCGGGGCGCGAATCACCCCAGCTGAGGACACCCGGTCCGGGATCGGCCGGCCAGTTGGACTCGAGCCAGTCGAACGCTTCCTCGATGACCGGGATGCGCAGGTCGTCGGTCGAGCGGGTCCACTCGTAGTAGTTGCGGAGGGCGTCGACGTGCGCTCGCAGTGGTTCACCGCCGGTTGCCAACGTCGCGAACACCGTCGGCGCGTCGGCGATCCCGTGGATGCCGGCGAGGACCGCAACCGTCTTGTCCTGCAGCTCCCGGCGTTCGGCCGGCGTCGCGTCCATCAGCCAGCCGCCGAAGACGTACGGCGGGTTGTCCGTCGGCGTACGCCCGGCAACGGCCTCCATCACGCCGAACGGCGCGCCCACCACGTCGCCGGTCTCATCGACGCCGACGATCGGCGGCACGGGCACGTCGCTGTGCTCGGCCACGAGCTTCATGACCTCGAACTGCTGGACGATGTCGTACGACGGGAAGACCGGGAACGACGTGTCTTCCGGTGGCATCCGGGCGACGAGCGCGCGCGTGTGTTGGTCAGGAGAAGTGGCGTCGAACAGCAGCGTCACGCTCGACATCCCGCCGCCCTGAGGAGCATGCAGATCGGACACGGTCACCGGACCGTCGACGAGCGAGCCGGCCTCGAGCCAGGCGGCGATGGGTCCGGCGAGCGTGGCGAAGTCCCGCTCGTGCACGGTCATCTTGGTCTCCGCGTGTACGTCGTGGTCTGCCGCAGTCATTCGGTCTCCTGGAGATAGCGTCCTAGGACGGAAGTAGACCAGTCGCCACCGCACGCGGTCAAGCAGTTGATCGGGTCCACCACGATCTGAATAGAACACGTTCTACCCTAGATTCATGCGCAACGGAATCGTTCTCTTCAGCTCCGACCGCGGCATCAAGCCAGCCGCCCTCGCCCAGGCGGCCGAAGCCCGCGGCTTCGACACGATCTACGTTCCCGAGCACACCCACATCCCGGTGAAGCGCGAAGCCCTGCACCCGACCGGTGGTGAGGAGCTCCCGGACGACCGCTACACGCGCACCCTCGACCCTTGGACGAGCCTCGCCACCTGCGCCGCTGTCACCGAGAAGATCGGTCTCTCGACCGCGGTGTGCCTGCCCGTCGAGTCCGACCCGATCACGCTCGCCAAGACATTGGCCACCCTCGACCATCTCTCCGGCGGGCGGGTCACGATCGGTGCAGGGTTCGGGTGGAACACCGACGAGCTCACCGACCACCACGTCCCGGCCGGCAAGCGTCGCACCGTCCTCAAGGAATACCTCGAGGCGATGCGTGCGCTGTGGACCGAGGAGGAGGCGTCGTACGACGGGGAGTTCGTGTCATTCGGACCGAGCTGGGCCTATCCCAAGCCCCCGCAGGGTCGCATCCCGGTGATCATCGGGGC
>JAWWPE010000337.1:0-3113 GCA_033850895.1 Nocardioidaceae bacterium
TCGGCCTCGCGCAGGAACATGCCCTTCGGCGCTTGGGGGCGGGTCTTGATGATGGCGTTGCGGCCGTCGGTCAGCCGCAGGCGGGTCGCCGTGCAGATGTCACCACCGGCAACCGGCGTGGTGGAGACGACGCCCTGGCCGATGAGAGCTTCCGCCCGGGCGGCGGTTCCTGTCATACGAGCCATGGCCACGACGTTACCGTCTGCACCGCAGCGGGACTTACGTGTTGGAGAGGTTGGCCGGACCGGTGGACGCCTCAGTCGTCGATCAGGTCGGGCAGCTGCTCGACGAGGCTGTCGGTCGTACGCTCGATCATCGCGAGCACCTCGGTGAATCCGTCTGCACCGCCGAACCACGGGTCGGGCACTTCGTCGTCACCGTCCGCCGCTTCTGGGTCGAACTCCCGGAACATCCGGACCTGGGCCTGCGCCGGAACGGTCGGTGCCTGGTCCGTCATGTCGGCGTAGTTGCTGTGATCCATCGCGAGCAGCAGGTCGTGCTCGGCGTACCAGTCGGTGTTGAACGTACGCGCGATGTGCCGGCTCGGGTCGTAGCCGGCGTCGCGGAGGGCGGCCGCAGCTCGACGATCCATCGGCTCGCCTTCGTGCCAGCCACCGGTGCCCGACGAGGTGACCTCGACGCGATCGTCCAGGCCGGCCTTGGCGAGCCGGTCCTCCAGGACGACGTGCGCCATCGGGGATCGGCAGATGTTGCCGAGGCAGACCAGCGCGACCCGGTAGGTCACCGGGCGGTGCGGGAGCTCTGGTTGGTGAACCCGCCGAGCACGGCGTTGACGATCGAGATGACGATCGCGCCGAGCACTGCCCACCAGAAGCCGTCGACGTCGAAGGCCACCCCGAACTTGCCGGTGACCCACTCGGTCAGCAGGAGCAGCAGGGCGTTGATGACCAGCAGCGCGAAGCCGAGCGTCACGATGATGAACGGGATCGACAGCGTCTTGATGACCGGGGCCACGAACATGTTGATGACCGTGAAGATCGCACCCACGACGAGGATCGAGACGATCCGGGCGAATGTGCTGTCGCCGCTGTCCCCGATGTTCATGTGATCGCCGAGCAGCCAGGCGGCGATGGCGAGGGAGGCGGAGCTGAGCAACCAGGTGGGTACGAATTTGGTCATGGCCGATTGTTGCATCTCCGCGAAGAGGTCCGTCCTACTGCGGCGGGAGGACGACCGGCGCGGCCCTCCGCGAGGTCTGCGCCAGCACGATGCCGGCGAGCACGGCCACCGCGCCGAGCACCTGCACGACGGTCAGCGACTCGCGGAACCAGGCCCAGCCCAGGACGTTGGCGATGACGGGTTCGAGCATCGCCACGACCGTCACGATCGTCGCCGGCAGGTGCTGCAGGGCGAGCATCTCCAGGAAGAACGGCACCACCGTCCCCAGCACGACGACCAGCACGACGACCAGCCACGGCGCGATCGAGTGGCCGTCGAGCCGACCCAGCATGCTGGTGCGGCCGCCGAGTCCGGGCGTGGTCCAGACCGGCTGGATCAGGTTCATCGCAACGGTGGCGACGACGAACGCCCACAGGATCACCCGGAGCGGATCGTCGACGCCGACGTTGTGCTCGGCGAGCAGGAAGTATGCCGCGAAGCTCACCGCCGCCAGCAACGCCATGACGACACCGAGACCGTCGAATGTCAGCCCGTTCCAGACCCGGCTCACGACGGCCAGGCCGACCATCGCCAGCCCGACGGCGAGCCACATCCGCGGGTGGACGTGCTCGTGACGCACGAACCGCACCCACAACACCACCAGCACCGGCGCGAGGTACTCGATCAGCAGCGCGATGCCGAGCGGCAGGCGGGTGATCGCCACGTTGTACGTCAGCTGGAGGGCGGCAACTCCGACGAGTCCGAGCCCGGCGATCAGCAGCAGCGCGGTGCCACGGGGTCGTTGGAGGGCGGACCTGCGGAAGCACGCCGCGTACGCGATGAACACGAGCGTGGCGCCGGTGACGCGCAACGTCGTGAAGGTCTCCACCGTCAACGGCGTGGCCATCGCTACCCGGGAGACGCCGCCGTTGAGACCGAACAGGATCGCCCCCACCAGCACGAGCGCATAGCCGAGGCGAGGGTTGCGGGCAGTCACGCGCTCATCCTGTCAGCCCCTCCGGTGGTTAGGCTCGGCCCATGAGCAGTCCGTCCGCCCGCCACGCCCTCGACGACATCCCGGTCTACAAGCCGGGCAAGGCTGCCGCCGACGAGGACCACAAGCTGTCGAGCAACGAGAACCCGCACGGCCCGCTGCCCGGAGTGATGGAACGCGCGGCGACCCAGCTCGGTCGGATGAACCGCTACCCCGACGCCGGCATGACCGAGCTGTACGACGCGCTGTCGGCGAAGTTCGGGCTGTCGCCGGACCACTTCGCGGCTGGCACCGGCTCGGTCGCGGTGCTGTTCGCCCTGCTCAATGCGCACCTCGAGGATGGCGACGAGATCATCTACGCGTGGCGCTCCTTCGAGGCGTACCCGATCGCCGCGGACCTGACCGGCGCCAAGACCGTACGCGTGCCGCTCCGCGCCGATGCCACGCACGATCTCGACGCGATGGCTGCGGCCGTCACGGACCGCACCCGGGTCATCTTGGTGTGCACGCCCAACAACCCGACCGGGCCGATCGTCAGGGCCGCCGAGCTCGACGCATTCCTCGACGCGGTGCCCGACCGGGTGCTGGTCGTGGTCGATGAGGCGTACGTCGAGTTCGTCCGGGCCCCGGATGTCGCACACGGCCTCGAAGTTTTGGCCGCCCGCGAGAACGTCGTGGTGCTCCGCACGTTCTCCAAGGCGTACGGCCTGGCGGGTCTGCGCGTTGGCTACGCGATCGCACGTCCGGTCGTCGCCGAGTCGATCCGCAAGGCCACTCCGCCGTTCAGTGTCACCGACCTGGCCCAGGCCGCTGCAGTGGCCTCGCTCGACTCGCAGGCCGAGCTCGACCAGCGCGTCGAGACGATCGTGCAGGAGCGCATCGCCATGCTCGCCGCGCTGCGCGCCCAGGGCTGGGACGTGCCCGAGGCCGAGGGCAACTTCGTCTGGCTCCCGCTGGGGGATGACGCGATGGAGTTCGCCGCCGCGTGCGATCCGGTGTC
>JAWWPE010000345.1:0-5136 GCA_033850895.1 Nocardioidaceae bacterium
TCGCCGCCGGACTCGTTTCGGAGTCCGGCGAGATATTGGAACGCTCGCATGAGCCGACCCCAGACGACTCGACCAAGATCCCGGCGCTGGTTGCCGATCTCGCGGAGCGCATCAGCGGCGGCCAGGACGTTGTCGGCGTCGGCATCGGCGCGGCGGGATTCACCAGCGCCGATCGTGCGACCGTACGTTTTGCGCCCAACATCAACTGGGTCGAGGAGCCGTTGGCCGACCACGTTCGTGCGCTGGTCGACTTGCCGGTCGTCGTCGAGAACGACGCCAACGCCGCAGCGTGGGGCGAGTTCCGCTTCGGTGCCGGCGAGGACACCGATGACCTGCTCCTTGTCACGATCGGCACCGGAGTCGGCGGTGGCATCGTGCATCACGGGCAGCTGTTCCGTGGGGGCTTCGGCATCGCCGCGGAGATCGGCCACATGCGGATCGTCCCCGATGGAGTCGCGTGCGGTTGCGGGCAGCACGGTTGTTTCGAGCAGTACGCGAGCGGTCGGGCCCTGGTCCGCGATGCGTGCGATCGCGTCGCCAATGGTGATGCCGGGTCCGAAGCTCTCGCCGCGCTCGCCGATGGTGACTCCAGCAAGATCACCGGGCCGGCCATCACCAAGCTCGCGCAGGGTGGTGACCCGCTGTCCATCGAGCTGCTCAACGTGCTCGGCACCTGGATCGGCGAGGGGCTTGCCATCCTCGCCTCGATCCTCGACCCTCGGGTCATGGCGATCGGCGGAGGGGTTGCGGAGGCCGGCGACCTGTTGCTGACGCCGGTGGTCCAAGCCTTCGAGACGCACCTTCCGGCACGCTCGCATCGCCCCGAAGCCGAGGTGAGGTTGGCCGCGCTGGGCAACGAGGCCGGCATCATCGGCGCCGCCGATCTCGTCCGCACCGAGCCCGTCTGATGGCCGACAAGCTCGCGATCGGCATCGACATCGGTGGCACCAAGATCGCCGCAGGCGTGGTCGATGAGGACGGTCACATCCTGGCCCGTCTGCGCCGCGAGACCCCGACGACCGATCCGCTCGAAGTCATCGAGGCGATCTCCGGCATCACCGAGGAGTTCCGCCGAGATCACCACATCACCGCGCTCGGCGTCGGTGCGGCCGGCTTCGTCGACGCCAGCCAGTCGACCGTGCTGTTCGCGCCGCACCTTGCCTGGCGCAACGAGCCCCTCCGCGACTCCGTCGCACGCCGCACCGGCCTGCCGGTCATGGTCGACAACGATGCCAACGCCAGCGGCTGGGCCGAGTGGCGGTTCGGCGCCGCCCAGGGAGAGGCCGATCTCGTCCTCATCACGCTCGGCACAGGGATCGGTGGTGCGATCGTCATCGACGGCCAGCCCTATCGCGGTCAGTTCGGCATCGCCGGCGAGTTCGGCCACATGCAGGTCGTACCCGACGGCAATCAGTGCGAGTGTGGCAACCGCGGGTGCTGGGAGCAGTACGCGAGTGGGCGGGTGCTGATGCGTCGCGCCAGAGCCGCCGCCGAGGAAGGCACCGAGCTCGGTCTCAAGATGCTCGCCGAAGCCGGTGCGATCGACCGCATCGAGGGCTCGCTGGTGACCCAGCAGGCCAAGGCGGGAGACGCCGAGGCCACGGAGTGGATCGCCGACGTCGGTGACTGGCTCGGAGTCGGCATCGCCAATCTCGCCGCTGCCCTCGACCCGGGAATGTTCGTGATCGGCGGGGGAGTCAGTGACGCCGGCGACCTGCTGATCTCACCGGCCCGCGCCGCATTCAGTCGTACGTTGACCGGGCGGGGCTACCGCGCCGAAGCTCGGATCGTCCGTGCCCACCTGGGGCCGGAGGCCGGGCTCATCGGGGCAGCGGACATGGCTCGGCTCACAGCACGGCGCCGTCGTCCGGCCAATCCGAGCGCGAGGGCCCGTGTTCGGGCAGCTGCGAAATCAAGTAGATCGCCCCGGCGACGAAGATGAGCACGGCTCCGGCGAGCATCGGACGCGGCAGGATCTCGCCGATCATCGTCCAGACGACCAGCAACAGGGGAGCGCCCAGCACGGCGAACCAGGCCAGGATCGTGCTGCCGCGGCGTGGAATGAGCGGTGTCGCTGACACCTGTCGATAGAACGGCACCTCCGTCTCGACCTCGTCGTCGGCCGGGGGGTCGACAGCAGCGGGCGGATCGGCGGGCACGGGATCAGCCGGCTCGTCGGGGAACTCGAAATCGAGATCGAGCCCCTCGACGATCTTGTCGAAGTCATCCCGCTCAGTCACGGCGTTGCACCCACGTTGGTCGTGATGAACTCGGCCGTACGGTCGAAGATCAGCTGCGCGTCGTTGTCGAGCGTGGCGACGTGGAAGCTGTCCTTGAGCTCCACGAACTCCTTCACGGTCGAAGAGACACCGTCGAGGATGATGCCCTTGGACGTCACGTCGACCACGTGATCGTCATCGGAGCGGAAGAACAGCAGCGGCTGCTTCACGGACGCGAGGTTGGCGCGTACGTCCTTCCACATCTTGAGTTGTGACGCGAGCGCCTTGAGCGGCGTCTTGTCGTAGCCGATCTCGTCCATGTCGGCCTTCTTGATGTCATTGCCTATGCCGGGCATCGCGGGGACGACCCACTTCAGTGCGGGTACGAGCTTGATGTCGAACCGAGCGACGTTGAGAGCCGGGTTGACGAGCACGAGTGCTGCGACATCGTCGGGGCGCTGCTCGGCGAGGCGCAGCGCGAGACAGCCACCCATCGAGAGACCGGCGACGACCACCTGGTCGCAATGCTCGCGCAGCTCAGTGAGGGCTCCGTCGAGCTCGCCGTACCAGTCCTGCCAGCGCGTGCGATTCATGTCCTTCCACGTCGTGCCGTGGCCGGGAAGCCGCGGGACGCGAACGGCGTAGCCGAGACCGGCGAGGTGGCGCGCCCACGGGATCATCGACGCGGGCGACCCGGTGAAACCGTGACTCAGGAGTATGCCGGTGCGGCCGCCATCGGCCGAGAACGGCTCGGCGCCGGGCACGATGTCGAGGGTGGAGGTGGAGCTCATGGGACCATCTTCCTCCATCGGAGTTCGCCTCGTCGCCATCATGCGAAACGTGGCCGCTTCAGAGTAGTCTCAGCCCGTGTTCTATTGGTTCCTGAAGTTCCTGGCGCTCGGCCCGTTGCTCAAGCTGATCTTCCGCCCGTGGGCCGAAGGCACCGAGAACGTCCCCAAGGAAGGCGCCGTCATCCTGGCGAGCAACCACCTGTCCTACAGCGACTGGTTGTTCATGCCGCTGGTCATCCCGCGCCGCGTCACGTTCGTCGCGAAGGCCGAGTACTTCGAGGGCTCGGGCGTCAAGGGCTGGCTGCAGAAGACCTTCTTCTCCGGCGCCGGGCAGGTACCGATCGACCGTACGAGCGGCTCCGCCGCGGCCGGCGCCATCAAGACCCAGCTGCGGCTGCTGTCCCAGGGCGAGGTGTGCGGAATCTATCCCGAAGGCACCCGCTCACACGACGGCAAGCTCTATCGCGGCCGCACCGGCGTCGCCCGACTCGCCCTCGAAGCCGGCGTCCCGGTCATCCCGTTGGCCGTCATCGGCACCGACATCGTGGCTCCGCCCGGCAAGGTGTTCGGCAAGTTCGCCCGCCCGGGTGTGCGTTTCGGTAAGCCGCTGGACTTCAGCCGCTACGAGGGCATGCAGGACGATCGCTACATCCTGCGCGCCATCACCGACGAGATCATGTACGAGATCATGCGACTCTCCGAGCAGGAGTACGTCGACCTGTACGCCCAGGACTCCAAGAAGCGCGATCGCGATGCGGAGCGGGAGGCCGCGAAGGTCGTCGACCGAGCCGCCGCCGACGAGGTCTGGGAAGACATCAAGCCTGACTAGTTCGGCATACACCACAGCACCACGACAACAGGAGACACATGAAGGTCGGCATGCTCACCGGCGGCGGCGACTGCCCCGGACTCAATGCGGTCATCCGCGGTGCGGTCCGCAAGGGCGTTTCCACGTACGGCCACGAGTTCATCGGCTTCCGCGACGGCTGGCGCGGTCCGCTGGAGGGCGACACCTGTCCTCTTGGCATCCCCGAGGTGCGTGGCATCCTTCCTCGCGGCGGCACGATCCTCGGCTCATCGCGAACCAACCCGTTCTCGATCGAGGGTGGCGTCGAGCGCATCAAGGAGAACCTCGCGGCCAACGGCTGCGATGCGCTGATCGCGATCGGCGGCGAGGACACCCTGGGCGTCGCCACCAAGCTTTCGGAGCTGGGCGTCAACGTCGTCGGTGTGCCCAAGACGATCGACAACGACCTCTCCGGCACCGACTTCACCTTCGGCTTCGACACGGCGGTCAACATCGCGATGGAGGCGATCGACCGACTTCACACGACCGCCGAATCGCACCATCGGGTGCTCGTCGTCGAGGTCATGGGGCGCCACGCGGGCTGGATCGCGCTGCACTGCGGGCTGGCCGGCGGCGCCAACATCATCTTGATCCCGGAACGGCCGTTCGACATCGACGCGGTGTGCGCCCAGGTCGAGAGTCGGTTCGCTACGCACTACTCGCCGATCATCGTGGTGTCGGAAGGCGCGATACCCGCGGAGGGCGGCGACATGTCGCTGGTCAGCGGCGAGAAGGACGCGTTCGGCCACGTACGCCTCGGCGGCATCGGTGACCGGCTGGCATCCGAGATCGAGCACCGCACGGGCAAGGAGGCGCGCGCCGTCGTGCTCGGGCACGTGCAACGTGGTGGCACCCCGACGGCGTTCGATCGCTGGCTGGCGACCCGGTTCGGCCTGCACGCGATCCAGGCCGTGCACGAGGGCGATTTCGGCAAGATGGTCGCCCTGCGTGGCACCGAGATCGAGCGGGTGCCGTTGGCCGAGGGCACCGCGGTGCTGAAGGTCGTACGTCCCGAGCTCTACGAAGAGGCTGAGGTGCTCTTCGGCTGAGATCTCGGCGCAACGATGCCCGAGCGAAGCGAGGGTGGGCGCCCGGTAGAAGACGGCGGCAGCGAAGAATGAGTTGCCGAGCGCCGTGGAACGAGGCGCGCGCCGTACGATTGGCACGTGAGCATTCCCAGCCTTGACGAACTCCATGCGATGGGTGCTGCCCAGCAGCCCACGTATGCCGATCCGTCTGCCCGCGACGCCGCGGTGCAGAAGCTGCGGAAGATGCCCCC
>JAWWPE010000346.1:0-4089 GCA_033850895.1 Nocardioidaceae bacterium
GATCTCGGCACCGGAGGGGCCGATGTTGACATTGGCGATGCCGCAGTCCGATCCGACCACCGACACGAACGTCTCGGCCTCCCGCACGTCGAGGGTGAAGATCGACGACGACAAACCCTGTGCGACGTCATTGTGCAGAGAGAGCGCATCGTCGAAGTCCGAATAGGTGAGGACGTAGAGCAGCGGTGCGAATGTCTCGGCCTTCACGATCTCGGTCTGCTTCGGCATGTCGATGATTGCGGGGTGTACGTAGTAGCCACCCTCGCTGGCCGACTGGGTTCCGCCGGTCACGAGCTCGCCACCATCGGTCTGCGCCTGTGCGACGGCTGCGCCGAATGCCGTGAATGCCGACTCGTCGACCAGCGGACCGACCAGGGTCGACGGGTCGAGCGGCGAGCCGATCGGCAACGTCTCGTACGCCGCCTTCAATCGGCCCACCAGGTCGTCCTTGATCGATTCGTGCACGATGATGCGCCGCAACGACGTGCACCGCTGACCTGCGGTGCCAACCGCCGAGAACACGATGCCGCGGACGGCGAGGTCGAGATCGGCCGACGGGGCGACGATCGCGGCGTTGTTGCCGCCGAGCTCGAGAAGCGTACGACCGAGGCGGGCGGCCACCCGTGGGGCGACCTCCTTGCCCATACGGGTCGAACCCGTGGCCGAGACCAGCGCCACCCGAGGATCGTCGACCATGAGCTCACCGACCGTGCGGTCACCGATCAGCACCGAGGACAATCCGTCCGGCACTCCCGCACGACGGGCAGCCTCGGCGGCCAGCGCCTGACAACCCAGCGCCGTGAGCAGCGTCTTCTCCGACGGCTTCCAGACGACTGCGTCGCCGCAGACGAACGCGAGCGCGGCGTTCCAGGACCACACCGCGACCGGGAAGTTGAACGCCGAGATGACGCCGATGACACCGAGCGGGTGCCACTGCTCCATCATCCGGTGCCCCGGACGTTCGGTGGCGATCGTCAGACCGTGCAGCTGTCGCGAGAGACCGACCGCGAGATCGCAGATGTCGATCATCTCCTGGACCTCGCCGAGGCCCTCGGAGACGATCTTGCCGGCCTCGATCGAGACCAGGGCACCGAGGTCGTCCTTGTGCTCGCGCAGCAGCTCGCCGAGCTCGCGCACGAACTGTCCGCGGACCGGCGCCGGCACGGTGCGCCACTGCTCGAATGCCGATTGCGCGCGCCCGATCAGGTCCGCGGTCTCGCCCGAGGTGTGCGAGCGCAGGCGGCCGATCTCGGCGCCGTCGATCGGAGATCGGCAGATCAGATCGCCATCGGCGACGAACGGATCGCCTGCGCCGAGGCGGCCCAGGATGTCTTTGGTACGGGTGGCTGTCTCAGTCATGTTCAGACCTCTCCGAGGGTCGCAAAGTGGCTGCCGGCCTGGGTGGAGAACAGCTGCTCGAGGCTGATGTCCTCCTGCTTGATGAATCCCGCGGCGGGCAGCACCCCCTCGGCAACGAGCTCGACGACGGACACGGCAGAGGCGGCGGTGGTCCACGAGATCGCGCGCCAGGTGCGGCCGTTGATCTCGAGGGGCTTGTAGCCGCGTACGTAGTTCTCGCGGAAGGGCTGGCCGTTCTTGCGGCCCTCCACGGCAGCGTGGATGTAGACGATGTCGTCGTTGACCGGAGGCTTCGCGTCGACCAGCATCGTGCCGACCAGCTCGCGTTGGTCGCGCAGGTTGAGCTCGTCGAACAGGAAGTGCATCTGGTCGAAATGGCCCGGGTAGCGCAGCGTCTTGTAGTCGAGCCGGTGCACGGTCGACTCGTACGTCTCGCACATCGTCCCGAGTCCGCCGGACGTCAGCGCCGCCTCGAGCTCGATGCCACCGATGAAGACGCGCTCCTTCTCGGTCATCGCGGGCACCATCTGCCTGTGACCCGAGCGAAGTACCTCGCAGTCGTTGAGGTACTCGTTGACGACGCCTTCGGCGGACCAGTTGAACGCATAGCCCAGCAGGCCTGTCGGGTTCTGGGGCAGGGCACCGACCTTGAGCTCGATCGAGCGGATCTCCTCGAACGTCTTCGCCAGCGAGGCACCGATGATGCCGATCAGCCCCGGCGCCAGTCCGCACTGGGGGGCGAACGCCGACGTCACGCCGCCGGCGGCAGCCAGCTCGATGACTCGATTGGTCGTCGGGACGTCCTCGGTGAGGTCGAAGTAATGGGTGCCGGCGTCGGAAGCGGCCTCGGCGACATCGATGTTGAGGTGATAGGGCAGGCACGACACAACCGCGTCGACACCGCGGAGGGACTCACGCAGGCCCTCGGCATCCTTGACGTCGAGTGGGCGGATCTCGAAGCTCCCCACCTCGTTCAACGCAGTCTCTCTGGGGGCGGCGTCGTAGCCGACGACCTTGAACCCCGACTCCCCCAGCATGACGGCGACCAGCTCGCCGACTTTGCCGAGACCGAAGACCGCGACCTGGTTGATGATGCGCGCCATGAATCCTCCTACCTCCGCGACGGATCGCGTCGCGGCAAGACCTGCACCGAAGGGTGATCGGCGTCACCGTGATCGTATCGCGACACCAGCTCATTACTGTACCGGCGGGTACAGTAGTAGGCCGTGTCGCTCAGGCAGCGTCGCCCCAGGTGGTTGACTTCTCACATGGCACCCTTGAGCGGCCGTCGCGCGTTCGCCGGTCTTGCCTTCGCCTTCACCGTCGCCATGATGGGCACCACGCTGCCGACGCCGATGTACGTCATCTACCAGGAGCGATTCGGCTTCTCGATCACGATGTCCACGGTGATCTTCGCGATGTACGCCTTCGGGGTGCTGGCCGCGTTGCTCGCCTTCGGCCGGTGGTCCGACACGCTGGGCCGGCGACCACTGCTGCTCGCCGGGCTCGCGGCGGCCGTCGCCAGCGATGTCGCCTTCCTGCTCGCCACCAACACCGGTCTGTTGCTTGCTGGGCGCGTGCTGTCGGGATTGTCCGCCGGCATCTTCGTCGGCACCGCGACAGCAGCCATCATCGAGGCCACACCGGCGGCCTGGCGCCCTCGCGCCGCGCTGCTCGCCACCGCAGCGAATATCGGAGGGCTCGGCCTGGGGCCGCTCATCGCCGGAGCGTTGATCGATTGGCTGCCCTGGGACGTGCACCTCACCTTCTTCGTCCACCTCGCGCTGGCCCTCGGGGCCGCAGCACTCGTGTGGCGGGTTGCCGAGACCGTCGACGTCGTGCCCGGTTCGCGCCCCTCCTTCCAGCGCCTCGGAGTTCCCGCGCGGGTGCGTACGACTTTCATCGGCGCGGGCATCGCGAGCTTCGCCGGATTCGCAGTCATGGGCTTGTTCGCGGCGGTCTCCCCACGTTTCGTTGCCCAGTCGCTCTCGAATCCCAGTCCGGCGTTCGAGGGACTCGTCGTCTTCACGGTGTTCGGCGCGTCCGTCGTGGCTCAGATCCTGCTGCGAGAAGTCTCCACGACGAGAGCTCTCAACGCCGGCTGCGCGCTCTTGTTCGTCGGCATGCTCGTGCTGGTCTGGGGCCTGCAGGCGGAGTCAGTGCCGCTGATTGTCGTCGCAGCGGTCGTTGCCGGCGCCGGACAGGGCCTCTCGTTCAGCAAGGGCCTCGCCTCGGTGTTGGCCAAGGTCGATCCGCACGAGCGAGCCGGAGTGACGTCGGCATTCTTCGTGGTCGCCTACATCGCCATCTCGCTGCCGGTCATCGGCGAAGGAATAGCCGCCCAGCACTCGGGGCTGCGGTCAGCCGCCACCTCATTCTCCGCCGCGGTCGCCGGACTCGCGGCGCTGGCTCTCATCACATTGGTGATCGATCAGCGCCGCGAGGCCACGACCTAGCCCGGGATGGTCTGCGCCGCGGCGCGATTGGCGGCCGACACGACGGCGAGCAACGACGCTGTGACGATGTTGCTGTGGATACCGACGCCCCACACCGTCTCGCCGGCCACGTCACATTCGACATACGCCGCGGCCTGCGTTGTCGCGCCCTCCGAACCGGGCAGCAGCGCGTGCTCGGAGTAGTCGAGCAGATTGATGTCCGCCCCGGCTTGGCGCAGGCTGTCGACAAACGCCGCCACCGGGCCGTTGCCGGCACCACGGAACTCCTTGAGCT
>JAWWPE010000355.1:0-3849 GCA_033850895.1 Nocardioidaceae bacterium
CCTGCTGGACGTCGTACGCGGGGGTGTCGGGTGAGAGCTTCGATCCGAGCACGGTCTCCCGCGCGAGGTTGAAGTCACGGCTGTGCTTGAGCACCGCTCCGGCCGCGAACTCGCCGACGCGCTCACCGGCGAGGTCATACCGCTCCACGAGTCCGTCGAGCGCCGCGGTGAGCATCTCCTGGTTGCTGGCATCGGTGTAGACCGTGTTGGAGCGTGCGAACGGGATGCGGTTGCCGCCGATCACCGCGACGCGTCGCACCGTGGGCGCGATCGCGGATGCCGACGCGGTCGCCTTGGCCGGGGCCTTCTTCGCCGGAACCTTCTTCGCCGGAACCTTCTTGGCCGCGGCCTTCTTCGCAGGTGCCTTCTTCGCGGGGGTGCTGTCCGCCATGTCGGGTCTCCTCAGTGTTGCTGGACGATGGGATGCTGGCACTGTCATTCAAGTACGTGATGAGTGTCGCGCCACGCTGCGGTGGACTGACGCTGATTCCTGAGGTTACAGTTTCAAACAGCATTCCAGATACCGTTGGTATCCGAGAGATAGGACACACCCCGACCATGACCGACCGCTACCAGTCGCTCGCGCACAACCCGATCGGCAAGTTCGTCGTCAAGAATCTGGGCCTCCCCAACCCGCCGGTGTTGAAGCGTTGGAAGGAAGGATCGCCGCTGGTCAGCGGCACGGTCCTCATCGGCGCCGCCCCGAAGGGCACACTCGGCAAGACGCTCAACGCGACCCTCAAGTCGAGCGGCATCACGACGGTCGGCGTACGCGCTGATGGCAAGCGCTACCAAGGGTTGGTGTTCGACGCGACCGGCATCACCGACACCGTCGGTCTCGCCACGATGCAGCAGTTCTTCACGCCGGCCCTGCGCAGTCTGGCCGACTCCGGCCGGCTCGTCGTGATCGGCACGCTCCCCGAGCAGGCCAAGAGCGAGACCGCGGCGATAGCCCAGCGCGCCCTCGAGGGCTTCGTACGTTCCGCCGGCAAGGAGATCGGCGGCAATGGCAGCACCGCCAACCTCGTGTACGTCGGCAAGGGCGCCGAGAACGCGCTCGGTTCGACGCTGGAGTTCCTGCTCTCCCCCAAGTCGGCGTTCGTGTCGGGCCAGGTCATCCGGCTCGGACTCACCGACCTCGTCGACGCCGACGAGGTCGCGACGCCCGACCGACCGCTGACCGGCAAGGTCGCGTTGATCACCGGCGCGTCTCGGGGCCTCGGCGCTGCGATGGCCCGCACATTGCACCGTGACGGCGCCTCGATCGTCGGCCTCGACGTCCCAGGACTGTCCACCGAGCTCGATGCGGTGATGGCGGAGCTCGGCGGCACCTCGATCGCCGAGGACATCACCGCCCCCGACGCCCCCCAGATCATCGCCGCGGCGTTGAAGAAGGCACACGGTGGCGTCGACATCGTCGTGCACAACGCCGGCATCACCCGCGACAAGCGGCTCAGGAACATGAAGACCGAGAACTGGAACCTGGTCATCGACATCAGCGTCGGTGCACCACAGCGCATCACCGCGGAGCTGCTCGACCAGAAGCTGATCCGCAAGGGTGGACGGGTCATCGGCATCTCGTCGATCGCCGGCATCGCGGGCAACAACGGCCAGACGAGCTACGGCACCGCCAAGGCCGGCGTGATCGGATTCGTGCAGGACCTGTCCAAGCGCGTGGCCAAGGACGGCATCACGGTCAACGCGATCGCCCCCGGCTTCATCGAGACCGACATGGTCAAGACCATGCCGCTGGGCATCCGCGAGGCCGGCCGCCGACTCAGCTCGCTGTCCCAGGGCGGCCTGCCGATCGACGTGGCCGAGGCCATTGCGTGGTACGCCAACCCCGGCTCGTCAGCGATCTCCGGCAACGTCGTACGCGTCTGTGGTCAAGCGCTGATCGGCGCCTGACATGGCAACCCGCAGCTACAGCAAGGCACCGTCGACGTTGCCCCTGATGCTCAAGGCCGTACTCCCCGGCCTGCCGGTCATCGGAGGCCTGCCGGGCGTCAAGCACGCGAAAGGACAGGTGCCCGACCTCGCGCTTGAGCGTCGCGGCGTCGTGACCGACCCGGCGCATCTCGCGGCCTACAACGAGGTGTGCGGGTTTCCCAACTCGCACACGCTGCCGACGACGTACCCGCACATGGCGGCCTTCGCGCTGCACCTGGCGCTCATGACGGAGACGGCGTTCCCGTTCCCGCCGATGGGACTCGTGCACCTACGCAACTCCATCACGCGGCACCGGCCACTCACCGTCGACGATGTGCTCGATGTCGTGGTGCGGGCGAGTGATCTGCGGCCCCATCCCAAGGGATCGCTGGTCGACCTGGTCACCGAGATCTCCGTCGACGGAACGGTTGTATGGGAGGAGGTCACGACACTGTTCTCCCGCCACAAGGGTGGGTCAGCCGAGACCTCGAGCGCTCCACTCGACGGGGTCGAGGCACCCGATGGCGTCGTGCATTGGAAGCTGAGCGGAGACCTCGGCCGGCGCTATGGCGCGGTCTCGGGCGACCGCAATCCGATCCACCTGTACCCGCTCACCGCGAAGGCGTTCGGCTTCCCGACCAACATCGCGCATGGCATGTGGACGCTCGCTCGCAGCCTCTCGGCCTTGCAGAACAAGCTGCCTGACGCGTTCACGGTCGACGTCGAGTTCCAGAAGCCGATCCTGTTGCCCGGCACCGTGGTGTTCGGCTCCCAGGCCACCGGCGACGCGACCGTGTTCGGGGTCAAGGGATCCAAGAAGCCGGTCACCCACCTGGTCGGTCGAGTCACTCCCACGACGTAACTCGCAGTTGCACCCAGTCGTTGATCCGCGTAATGACTCTGGAGGGATCCCGTTGATGTCTCGCGCTCTTGTACGCCTCGTCACGGCCACGACCTTGGCGCTCACGCTCGTGGGTGCCTCGTTCACGCTCAGCACCGCGACGGCCGCCACGTCGACGTGGAAGGCCCGCGGCGAGCAGTATGCCAACACGGTGACCGAGAAGGACGTCGCGATCCCGATGTCGGATGGCGTCATCCTGCGCGGCGATGTCGTACGCCCAGCTGACGCTTCTGGCAAGGCGATCGCCAAGCGGTTCCCCGTCGTCGTGACCATCACGGCATACAACAAGACCGTGCTCGGCTCGGCCGGCGGGCTCGGCGGCGCACCCGGCGCCTATCTCGTCAAGCGTGGCTACGTGCAGCTCACCGTCGACGCGCGCGGCACCGGGAGCTCCGAGGGCGTGTGGAACGCATTCGGCGCCAGGGAGAACAAGGATGGCGGCGAGATCATGAACTGGGCGCACTCGTCCGAGCGTCCCTGGAGCAATGGCATCACCGGTATGTCCGGACCCTCCTACATGGGCATCGCCCAGCTCTGGGCCGCGGCCGCGCACCCGGCCGGGCTCAAGGCGATCTTCCCGCAGGTGCCCGGCGCCGACGTCTATCGCGATGTGGTGGCCTCGGGCGGCCAGGTCGATGTCGGATTCATCCCGTTGTGGCTCGGCCTCGTGACGACGACCGGCCTGATACCGCCCGCATACGCCGGCAATGACCCGAAATCCGCCCTGGCGGAGCTGCTCCAGCACCTGACTGGCGCCGGAACGTTCACCGTTCCTCTGTTGCTCCAGGCGTTCGCGGGCGGCAATCCGGCCTATGACGGACCGTTCTACAAAGAACGCTCGCTGATCAATGTGATCGACCAGGTGAAGGTGCCCGCCTTCTTCGTCTCCGGCGAGTACGACCTGTTCCAGCGCGGCACTCCCCTGCTGTTCGAGAATCTCAACAAGCGTGGCGTCCCGGCCAAGATGATCATCGGCCCCTGGGATCACCTTCAGGCGTCCGGTGGCACCGGTATCGACA
>JAWWPE010000362.1:0-5270 GCA_033850895.1 Nocardioidaceae bacterium
TGGAAACTGTTTGACTTTGTCTTCTGCCAGATCAGTACGCGCAGTGCCGAACCCGCCCCCTCAAGGAGATCTCATGACCGAGTTGGACCGTCCCTCCCTCGAACTCAACCGTCGAAACCTCCTGAAGGGCACGGCCGGGGTCTTCGCGCTGGGTGCCATGTCACCACTCCTCGCCGCGTGTGGGGGCAGCAGCAGCGGTGGTGGGGGGAGCGCCAGTGGGACGCTGTCGATCGGCTCGAACTACTCCGACGCCGGCGTCAAGAAGGCGTTCGCCAGCGTGGCCGCCGACTGGCAGAAGGCCAGCGGCAAGAAGGCCCACGTCAACACCGTCGACCACAACACGTTCCAGGACAAGATCCAGCAGTACCTCCAGGGCACCCCGGACGACGTGTTCTCCTGGTTCGCCGGCTACCGCATGAAGTTCTTCGCCAAGCAGAATCTCGCCTCGCCGATCGACGACGTGTGGGAGAAGATCGGCCACAACTTCCCGGACTCGATCAAGGCTGCGGCCAAGGCCGATGACGGTCACTACTACTTCGTCCCGCTCTACAACTACCCCTGGGTCATGTGCTACCGGAAGAGCCTGTGGGCGGACAAAGGCTACGAAGTGCCCGCCAACTGGGACGATCTGATCGCGCTCAACAAGAAGATGGCGGCCGACGGCCTCACCCCCATCTCGTTCGCCGACAAGGACGGCTGGCCGGCGATGGGCACGTTCGACATCATCAACATGCGGATGAACGGCTACCAGTTCCACGTCGACCTGATGGCCCACAACGAGAGCTGGACCGACAAGAAGGTCGTCGCGGTGTTCGACCAGTGGAAGGAGCTGTTCCCCTACTACTCCAAGAACATCAACGGCATCACCTGGGAGCAGGGCGCCCAGGCGCTGCAGAACAAGAAGGCCGGCATGATGTTCCAGGGCGCCGGCCAGGTGGGCCAGCAGTTCACCCCCGAGAACCTCAAGGACCTGGCGTTCTTCCCGTTCCCGGAGATCGACCCGTCGCACGGCACCGACTCGATCGACGCCCCCATCGACGGCTTCATGATGAGCAAGAAGCCGAAGAACAGGGCCCTGGCGACGTCGTTCCTGGAGTACCTCGGCACGGCCAAGGCGGAGGCCACCTATCTCGCCTCGGACCCGACCGATGTCGGCACCGCGAGCAACTACGACGAGAGCAGCTACAACGATCTGCAGAAGGCATCTGCCGACATCATCGCCAAGACGCCGAACATCGCGCAGTTCCTTGACCGTGACACCCGTCCGGACTTCGCCTACCCGACCGTCCAGAACGCCCTGCAGGGCTTCATCAGCAACCAGGACAGCGGGAAGGCCACATCCACCTTGGAGAGCCAGGCGAAGGCTATCTTCGTCTAGTGGCAAACGCACCCGCCTCCACCGAGGCGCCGGCGGTCCGCCGCCGAAAGTCGGGGATCCGCCGCTACAGCAAACGTGACAGGCTCGTCATCGCTGCCATGCTCGGCATCCCGATCCTGCTCGACCTGGCGTTCATCTGGGGTCCGGCGATCTCGACGGTCTTCCTGTCGTTCACCAATTCGAGCGGCGCCGCGCCCGTGAAGCTCGTCGGCGCCGACAACTACCACTTCATGACGCACGTCGACCCGTCGTTCTGGCCGGCCGTACGCCACAACTTGATCTGGCTGCTGGTCTTCGTGTTCATCGCGACCCCGATCGGCATGCTGCTCGCGGTGCTCATCGACCGCGGGGTGCGGGGGAGCCGGATCTACCAGAGCATCTTCTTCCTGCCGGTGATGCTCTCGCTGGCCCTGATCGGGATCGTGTGGCAGCTGGTCTACACGCCGGAGGGCGGTCTGCTCGACGGGCTCCTCGGCCAGGGAGCGCACGGGACGACCGATCTGATCGGCAACCCGCACACCGCACTGTGGGCTGTGCTGGTGGAGGCGACCTGGCGACAGGCGGGGTATGTGATGGTGCTCTACCTCGCCGGGCTCAAGGCCGTCGACCCTGCGCTGCGCGAAGCTGCCTCGATCGACGGCGCCAACGGCTGGCAGACGTTCTCGCGGGTGATCTTCCCCGCCATGCGCCCGATCAACGTGGTCATCCTGGTGGTGACGGTGATCGAGTCGCTGCGCGCCTTCGACCTGGTCTACATCACCAACGGCGGCAGCAATGGTCTCGAGCTGCTGTCGGCGATGATCACCCAGCAGATCCTCGGACCCGGCAACCGGATCGGCTACGGCTCGGCGCTCGGTGTCGTGCTGCTGCTGATCTCGCTCGTACCGATCACCTTGTTCCTCACCCAGCAAGGCAGGAGTGAGAAACGATGAGCCTGCTCACCACCAGTCTTCCCGCATCGCCGCCGCCGACCACCCCGCGTCGACCCGTCGGTCGCCGCAAGCGGATGACCGGCACGTACGTCTTCCTGACCGCGATGGCGGCGCTGTGGATCGCGCCGATCCTCTGGGCGGTCTACCTCTCCTTGCGACCGCTGGCGGAGACCAACAAGTACGGCTACCTGTCCTGGCCACGGTCGATCACGTTCGCGAACTACAAGGACGCGTGGGTCCAGGGCGACGTCAAGCACTACTTCGTCAACTCGTTGATGATCACCGTGCCCGCCGTGATCCTGACCCTGTTCCTCGCGTCCTCCGTGGCATTCGTGCTGTCGCGGCTGAACGTGCGGTTCAACCTGTTCATGCTGCTGTTGTTCACGGCCGGCAACCTGTTGCCCCAGCAGGTGTTCCTGGCCCCGCTGTTCAAGATCTACACCTCGGTGGCGGTGCCCAGCTGGCTGAGCGACTCCGGCAAGGTCTACGACTCGATCTGGGGCCTGATCGCGATCAACACGTCGTTCCAGCTCGGCTTCTGCGTGTTCGTCCTCAGCAACTTCATGAAGACGATCCCCGAGAGCATCACTGAGGCCGCGATCGTCGACGGCGCCTCGGTGTGGCGCCAGTACTGGAACCTCACCCTTCCGCTGTGCCGCCCGGCGCTTGCCGCGATGGCCACCTTGCTGACCACCTGGATCTACAACGACTTCTTCTGGGCGTTGACGCTGATCTCGACGGGTTCGAAGTACCCGATCACGTCGGCGCTCAACGACCTCAAGGGCACGTACGCACAGAATGACAACCTGCTGGCGGCCGGCTCGTTGATCGTGGCCGTGCCGACCCTGGTCGTCTACTTCACCCTGCAGAAGCAGTTCATCGCCGGACTCACGCTCGGGTCCGACAAGGGATGATCGGCGCATTCGGCGGACGGCTCGCCTTCGGCGGCGACTACAACCCGGAGCAGTGGCCACGCGAGGTGTGGGACGAGGACGTCGCCCTGATGCGCGAGGCCGGGGTCAATCTCGTCTCGCTGGGCATCTTCAGCTGGGCGCGCATCGAGGTGGCCGAGGGAGAGTACGACTTCGAGTGGCTCGACACCGTCATCGACCTGCTGCACGCCAACGACATCAGCGTCGACCTGGCCACCGCCACCGCTTCACCACCAGCGTGGTTCTCCCACGCATACCCGCACACGTTGCCAGTGGATCACCAAGGGATTCGGCGCAGCTTCGGCGCCCGGCAGGCGTACTGCCCCTCCGCGCCGGAGTACCGCGAAGCCGCCGCACGGTTGGCCGGCAAGCTGGCCGAGCGCTATGGCGATCACCCTGCCGTGGTGATGTGGCACGTCAACAACGAGTACGGCTGCCACAACTGGCACTGCTACTGCGATGTGTCGGCGGCAGCGTTCCGAGCCTGGCTGCAACAGCGGTATGCCTCGCTGGATGAGCTCAACGAGTCCTGGGGCACCGCGTTCTGGAGCCAGCACTACACCGACTGGGCGCAGGTCGGTCCGCCTCGGGTGGTCGCGTACAACACGTTCGCCAACCCGGGCCGACAGCTGGACTGGTGGCGCTTCTCCTCTGATGAGCTGCTCGAGTGCTATCGCGCCGAGAAGACGGCCCTGCGGGCGTATGCGACCCAGCCGATCACGACCAACTTCATGAGCTTCTTCAAGCCGCTGGACTACTGGGCCTGGGCGCCGGAGCTCGACATTGTCTCCAACGACCACTACCTCCAGTCCGTCGACCCCGACAACGCGCAGGAGCTGGCGATGAGCGCCGACCTCATGCGGTCGCTGGCCGGCGGAGCCCCCTGGCTGTTGATGGAGCACTCCACCTCGGCGGTCAACTGGCAACCGCGCAACATCGCGAAGGCACCGGGTCAGCTGCGGCGCAACTCCCTGCAGCACATCGCTCGCGGCTCCGACGGAGCGATGTTCTTCCAGTGGCGGGCGTCAAGGGCCGGTGCCGAGAAGTTCCACTCGGGGCTGGTCCCGCACGCGGGCCGCGACAGCAAGGTGTGGCGTGAGGTGACCGAGCTCGGGGCCAACCTGGCGGCGCTCGGCGATGTCGCCAACAGCCGCGTCGATCCGGCCGACGTCGCGATCCTGTTCGACTGGCCTTCGTGGTGGGCGGCCGAGCTGGACTCGCACCCGTCGATCGACGTTCAGCCGCTCGCCGAGGCCCGTCGCTGGCACCAGGAGCTGTGGAACCGCAATGTCGCCGTCGACTTCGCCTCACCGGAGAGCGATTTCACGGCGTACAAGGTCATCGTCCTGCCCAATCAGTACGTCCTGAGCGACGCCGCGGTCGACTCGCTCACGTCCTTCGTCGACGGGGGAGGCGTCCTCGTCGCCACGTACTTCAGCGGAATCGTCGACGACCGAGACCACATCCGTCTGGGTGGCTATCCCGGAGCGTTGCGTGAGCTGCTCGGGCTGCGCATCGAGGAGTTCTTCCCGCTCGAGCAGGACGGGCGCATCCGGCTGTCCGACTTCGGCGAAGGCGCGATCTGGAGCGAGCTGGGCGCAGCCTCGTCGGCGACGGTCCTCGCGACGTACGCCGAGGGACCGGTCGAGGATTCGCCGGCCATCACCAGCAACGATGTCGGCCAGGGCAGCGCGTGGTACGTCGGCACCCAGCTGTCGACGGCGGGGTTGGCTCAGCTGCTCGGCGACATCCTCGACCGAGCCGGTGTCGAACCCGTTCTTGGCGGGCTGCCGAGGGGGGTCGAGGCGATCCGGAGATCCAACCAGGACGAGACCTTCCTGTTCCTGATCAACCACACGGCCAACGACGTCCAGGTCGATGTCGACGGCACCGATGTCATTACCGGCCGTGGCGGCCAAGGGATCACCGTCCAAGCGGGCGGCGTCGCAGTGGTACGGGCGCCGCGAGTGCCCAGCTGACGCACGAGGCATGATGTCGGCGTGAGCGATGACGTGGTGGTGATCCACA
>JAWWPE010000363.1:0-2547 GCA_033850895.1 Nocardioidaceae bacterium
AACCGCGACACCTCGCGATCGCTCAGCTGCGCAGCATCGACTCCGCCGATGCGGACCACCCCGCTGCTCGGGCGTTCCAGGGTCCCCATGACGTGCAGGAGCGTGGACTTGCCGGACCCCGAGGGGCCGACGATCGCCACCAGGTCACCCCGCCCGACCGAGAACGACACCCCTTGCAGGGCTGGGACCGGCGGGTGCTCGCCGTACACCTTGGACACCTCGTCGAGCTGGAGAACTGTGTCGGTCACGATGACGGGACCACGACGTCATCGCCCGCGTCGAGCTCGCCATGGACCTCGGCCCGGCCGCTGGTGTCGTCAAACAGGCCGAGCTTGACCGCGACCAACCCGCGCTTGCCGCGACCGCGTACGACCTCGACCGCGAAGCCGCCGCCGGCCTTGCCGACGATCGCGGTCACCGGGACACTCAGCGCGTCGTCGACGCCCTTCGTGGTGATCTCCACCTGGACCGGGGCGGCGTCAAGACCATGCGCGGCTGCGGGCTTGTCGAGCGTGAGGTACGCCGAGATGGTCGCGTCACCGGCCTTGTCGTCGTCCTTCCCAGCAATCTGGGCGACGCGGCCCAGCCGCGCGACCCTTCCGGTCGCTGAGGTGTTGCCCGGGAGCGTGATCCTGGCGCGGTCGCCCTTCTTCACCGCGCCCTGCTGCGACGCCTCGAGATCCACCTGCACCTCCAAGGCGCCGGAGGTGGCCCGTGCGACGGCTGCGCCCGGGCGAGCCGCCCCGCCGAGCTCACCGGTCACCTTGCCGATGCGTACGGCGTCGGGAAGCGCGACGGCGTCGTCAGGACCGAGCCGCCCGGTCACGGCTGTGCCGCGTGCACGCTGAAGCTCCTCGAGCGCGGTCTGGGTCTGCCCGGTGAACGCGTCGCTGTCGCCGGCCGCATCGAATCCGAGCCGGTGCAGGTTGCGGTTGAGCTGGCGTACGTCCTTGCCCTGATCGCCCACCTGCAGGTCGCGGTAGGCCGGCACGGTGCCGCACAGCAGGAGCACCGGATGATCGTCCACCCGGTACAGCACACCGCCGCAGGCGATCTTGTCGCCGACATCGGGCAGCTCCGTGTAAGTCCCGGTTGCGTGGTTGATCACGCCGTACGGCGATCCGTCCGACTGTGCGCGATAGGTCAATGTCCCGTCGAGCGAGACCACGGCCGCGAGCTTGCCGCGTACGACTTTCGCGGTGGTGACCTGCGAGGCCTGTTGGGTCGCCGTGGCCTCGTCCTCGCCTGCGACTGCCATCACCGTCCCCGTGATCGCAAACAGGGCAAGCACGAGCGCCCCTCCGACCACCCAGGTGCGCCGGGTCACTCGGCCGTCACCCCGGCGGCCGTCGCAAACGCGCCGCACTTCTTCGACGCGGCTTCGAACGCGGCCTTGACACCCGGCTTGCCTCCATCGATGTCGACCAAGGGTCCATTGGGGTCGGGGTCAGCGAAGTCCTTCATGCCGTTGTCGCGAATGCACTGGGCGAACTTGAGCGCTGCCTTCTGCTGCTGGGCAGTTCGCTTGTGGCCGGTGAACCCGGCAGGTTCGAGATCCTTGCACTTGGCGATGGCTGCCTTCCACGCCGGCGCGTCCGGATCCAGCGACGAACCGTTCACGACTCCGTCGAGGGTGAGGTTGCCCGACGGGTTCGGGTCCGGAAACTCCCCGACCCCATTCGTCCTCATGCACTGGGAGAACTTCAGCGCCTTGACGTGATTGGCGTCGTTGGTGTCGGTGCCGCTCGCACCGGATCCGCTCGAGCAGCCGGCGCTGAGCAGGGCGATCGTCGCGAGGGCGGCGAGGGGTCGAAGGCGGCTGGTCATGGTGTCTCCTGCATTCGGGGGTCGTGAGTGGGGTCGGCGTACATCGCCGGGCAACCGCTGGTCGCGGCCTGGGGGCGCAGCTCGTAGTGCCAGACCTCGTTGGCGTACGTCTGGCACAGCCCGTATGCGGCGCCGTGCTGGGACAGCCACGACGTGGCGTCCGAGTGGCCGAGGTCGACGGCGTCGCCGGACACGTGAGCGGACGAGTCCGGCGTGGCCACCCATCGAGCAGCTTCGGCTCTGGAGCCGTACTTGGCGATCGCCTTCTGCAGCAGCTGTTCCTGGTACGCCCTGGAGCGCCAGCCGCTGTTGACGTAGAACGTGATGCCCGAGCCGCTGGAAGCCCGACGCAGCGCGCCGAGCAGGGCCAAATCGAGCTTGGTCACGGCGGGCACGTTCTTGTCGAAGACCGTGACACCGTCAGGGACGATGCCGTCGGCCACCCCGGCAGGGCCGTGGGCGGCCGGAGCCGGTCGGTGACTGGGGTGGTGGGTGTGCGGCTTCGTTATCGACGGGGTTGCGCCGGCGGCGTCCGGGGACGACGACGACGCCAACGACGGATAACCGTGGATCACGATCACCGCACCGACGAGGAGCAGGGCGGCGAGGAGCGTCGTCCGTCTACGGCGGGTTCGTACGGATGTGCTGTGGTTCATGCGACCAGTCAAGGCAGCGCGGTGTTGCCGGCACGTACGCGATTTTCGATATGTCCGCGATATG
>JAWWPE010000412.1:0-4420 GCA_033850895.1 Nocardioidaceae bacterium
CGCATCCTCGACGTCCAGATGCAGGTGCTGATCGAGGACCCGGGCATCGACGAGGCCCGCTCCTGCGAGCAGCTGCTGTCCGTCATGGGCGTCGAGGAGTACGCCGGCAGCCCCAACCGCTGGCTGATCCTCGACCTGCTGGCGCACAACGCCGACTCCCCGGTGTCGATCGCGGCCGCCATCGGTGCCGCCCGCGAGAGTGCGCGCCGTGCCCGCGAGACGTTGTCGACCGACATCTGGGCAGCGATCAACACCACCTGGCGCGGGCTCAGCAGCGCACAGGCGATGCGTCCGCCCGACATGTTCACCTGGGTGCGCAACCGCACCGCGATGATCTCCGGCATCGCCGACTCGACGATGTCGCGGGACGAAGGCTGGCAGTTCTACATGCTGGGACGCAGCATCGAGCGCGTCGACATGACCGCCCGGCTGCTCTCGACAGCAGCCCTGGCCTCGGGTCCGCAGGTTGCCTGGCCGACCACGTTGCGGGCCTGTGGAGCATACGAAAGCTTCATCCGCGCCTATCGCGGCATCGAGGCGGATCGTCAGGCCGCGGAGTTCCTGCTGCTCGACCGGTGGTTCCCGCGGTCGATCGTGTCGTCACTCGCCGAGGCCGAGCGTGCGCTCAACAAGCTTGAGTCGGCCGGCCAGCGGTCCGGGTTCAGCGACGAGGCGCAGCGGCTCCTCGGCCGGGCGCGCACCGAGCTGGAGTATCGCCCGCTCGCCGACATCGTGTTCGACCTGCCGGTCGAGATGGAGCGACTGCAACGGGCCTGCGCGGCCGCCAGCGACGCGGTGTCCGCACGCTACTTCGCCGAGAGCGAAGTCCACACCTGGCGCGGAGGTGTGCTGCTGTGAGTGAACGCCAGCAGACCATGCAGATGCGGATCAAGCACACCACGGGCTATCACTACGAGAGTGGTGCGGTGGCGTCGTTCAACGAAGCCCGGATGACCCCGATGACGACGTCTGAGCAGTACGTCCTGCGCTCACGTCTCGAGATCACCCCGGTCCCCTGGTCGTACGAGTACCGCGACTACTGGGGCACCACCGTCACGTCGTTCGAGGTTCACGACCCGCACACCGACCTGATGGTGGTGGCGACGTCGATCGTCGACACCCAGGACGTACCGCCACCCGAGCACTCGGCGAGCTGGGAGGCATTGGCCGGTGTCCAGGACGAGTGGTGTGAGTTCCTCGAGCTGAGCGACTGGGTCAAACCATCGCCGGAGCTGTTGATCGAGCTGGCTCCGTTGCGGGCCAGCGCCGAGCGGCCGACGGACTACGCCATGGCGGTCATGGCCTTCCTCCATCAGCGCATCGCATACCTCCCCGGCAGCACAGAGGTCACCACGACGGCCGCCGATGCGTGGGTCGCGCAGTCCGGCGTGTGCCAGGACTTCGCCCACCTCACGCTCGGAGCACTCCGGGAGGCGCGCATCCCGGCGCGCTACGTCTCGGGCTACCTCCACCCGTCGCCCGATCCGGTCGTCGGCGAGTCCGTCGAAGGCGAGTCACACGCCTGGATCGAGTGGTGGGACGGCGAGTGGGTGGGTTGGGATCCGACCAATGCGATCACCCCCGGGTCCCGCCACGTCGTCGTCGCCAAGGGGCGCGACTATGCCGATAGCCCGCCGTTGCGGGGCATCTTCTCCACCGCCGGTGGGTCAGAGCTGTTCGTCGGCGTGGAGATCACCCGGCTGCGTTAGATTCTGCGCATGGCCCTTCTGCACGGCGGTGCGTCGATCACTCCGAACAAGCTCGAGGTGCTGGCGTCCTGGCTGCCGTCCCGTCCGTGGTTCACCGGCGACGCCTCGGCACTCGAGGCCGTGGGCACCTATCGTTTCGACGACCCGGACGGCGAGGTCGGTATGGAGACCCACCTGCTGCGGGCCGGCGACAGCGCCATCTATCAGGTGCCGTTGACCTATCGTGCCGCTCCACTCGACGGAGCCGATGCATTCCTGCTCGGCACGATGGAGCACACCGTCCTGGGCCGTCGCTGGGTCTATCACGCGAGCGTCGACCCGGTCTATCTCGCGGTGCTCGCCGACACGATCCGCACGGGCGGCTCGCAGGCCGAGCTCCGGCGGGAGTTCGCCGACGGGCACACGGAGATCGCCGAGCCGACCGTGCGCGTGGTCGGCAGCGGCGCCTCGTCAGCCGGCCCGTTCGAGCTCGACGTGCCGAGCGTGCTCGGTGGACCGCTCGAGACTCCGGTCGGAGCTGACGGTGGCACCCTGACCGGCACGTGGGGTGGACTCGACACGCCGGTGCTGCTCGCGGTGGCTCGGCCGGTCTAGCCTCCTCGACTCAGCGAAGCTCGGATCGAGGAGTCGGCGAGAGCCTCAGTCGCTGGATGATGGTTGTCCACGGAATCTCCGACACATGCGAGTCGCCGTCGGTCAGTGCGACCACCACGTGCTCGGCCTCGCGGACGGGGAGGGCCGGGAATCCGTTGGGACCGGGGTGGGTGTGGAGGACGCCGAGCGCCGACCCGTCGATGGCCGCGAGCGCGGAGGAGTCTTCGGCGCCGGGCTCGAGTGCATGGACCGTGGCGCTGATGATGCGAGACGACCCGGGTCCGTTGCGGTCTGCCGGTCGTACGTCGGAGGTCTCCGGCAACGCGCGCCCAGCCGCCGGCTGCAGCAGGAGCACGTCATCGGAGTCGATCATCGTGGCATTGGCTTCCTCGCGGTTGGCCCGCCACACGTCGCCGGTGTAGAACGCCTGCAACGCGGCGCTCCTCGCGTCGTTGTCGGCGAAGCCACGAATCCAGACGAAGCGGTCCGGCCGGTCCAGGTCGATGAACGTGCCGACCACATGCATACCGACCTCCTCCTGCGACTCGACGAGGGTTCGCTCGAAGACGTCGATAAGGTCCTCGCGCCGTCCCGGGTGAAGCGTGTACTGGCGGAGCTCGAGCACCGAGCAGCACCGGTCTGAGAGGTGAGGCATGGCCCGACCCTACGGCGACGTGCGGACTCTCTGGCGGGCGCTTAGCGTGAACCCATGACCGACAGCGCCTCCTTCGCCGAACCAGTCCCAGAGATCCACCGGCCGTATGTTGCCGCGGAGGATCGCTACACCCACTGGGACTACCGTCGGGTCGGCAAGTCGGGCCTGTTCCTCCCTCCACTGTCGCTCGGCCTGTGGTGGAACTTCGGCGACAACCGGCCGTTCGACACCCAGCGCGCGATCCTGCGCCACGCCTTCGACAAGGGCATCAACCACTTCGACCTGGCCAACAACTACGGTCCGCCGTTCGGCTCCGCCGAGGAGAACTTCGGCCGGATGATGCGCACCGACTTCGCGCCCTATCGCGATGAGCTGATCCTCTCGACCAAGGCCGGCTACGAGATGTGGCCCGGGCCGTACGGCAACCGCGGCTCGCGCAAGTACCTCCTGGCCAGCCTCGATGCCTCTCTCAAGCGGATGAGCGTCGACTACGTCGACATCTTCTACTCGCACCGCGCGGACCTCGACACCCCGCTCGAGGAGACGATCTGCGCCCTCGACGCGGCGGTCCGCCAGGGCAAGGCGTTGTATGCCGGCATCTCGTCGTACTCGCCGGACCGCTCGATCGAGGCCGCCGCCATCGCCGAACGCCTCGGCACGCCCCTGGTGATCCATCAGCCGTCCTACTCGATGCTCAACCGCTGGATCGAGGAGAAGCTGTTGCTGACGCTGGAGCAGGAGGGACTCGGCTCGATCGGCTTCGGCTCCCTCGCCCAAGGTCTGCTCTCGGACCGGTACGTCGAGAGCGCCGATCCCGAGCGTGCCCAGGATCGTGGCTCGTTCGACGACTCGATGGCCAGTGAGGACAACCGCGAGCGGCTTCGCGGGCTCGCCGAGATCGCCAAGAAGCGGGGCCAGTCACTGGCACAGATGGCGATCTCGTGGACGCTGCGTCCCGGAGGAGTGACGTCGGCGCTGATCGGCGTCTCGTCGGTCGAGCAGCTCGACGAGAACCTCGCCGCCGCCGGCCGTACGGACTTCACCGACGACGAGATCGCCGAGATCGATCGCTTCGCCGGGGACGCCGGCATCAACATCTGGGCCGCGTCCTCCGCCGAGTGATCAGGTCAGCGACTTCTGATACGCCATGATCGCCTGGCGAGGCGGGTTCATCGCGAAGGCGTGGACCAGATCGTCGGTGGACACGAACCACACATGCGTCATGTAGCCGCTCCTGGTCGGCTTGGCGTCGCCGGGGCATGAACCGTCCTTCGTCTCCTTGAGCTTCTGCCTTCCCTCCCTGCAGCCCTCGTGGAGGTGCCAGCGCAGGTACGGCTCGTAGACGGCCGGCGGATCCTTCTTCTCGGCGGTGAACATGACCCCGATCAGCACGAAGGTGTCACGGGCGGTCTGGGAGTAGATCAGGGTCTCGGGCGCTTCGGGATCAACCAGGGTGCCGTCG
>JAWWPE010000415.1:0-2756 GCA_033850895.1 Nocardioidaceae bacterium
GAGCACTTCATCGAGATCTGCACCAAAGTTGACTCTGATTGGAGACCGCGATGACCACGGACCTGGGTATGCCGTTGGGCCACGGCCTCGAGGGCGTGCCGACCGCCGAGGAGGCACAGACCCGTAAGGAGTTCTCGTCCGACCAGGAGGTGCGCTGGTGCCCCGGCTGCGGCGACTACGCGGTGCTGGCGGCCGTCCAGGGCTTCCTGCCAGACCTCGGGCTGCGCCGCGAGAACATCGTGTTCATCTCGGGCATCGGCTGCGCCGCACGCTTCCCGTACTACCTCGACACGTACGGCCTGCACTCGATCCACGGCCGGGCACCCGCGATCGCGACCGGACTCGCGACGACTCGCGGCGACCTCAGCGTCTGGGTCGTCACAGGTGACGGCGACGCGCTCTCGATCGGTGGCAATCACCTGATCCACGCGCTGCGCCGCAACGTCAACATGACGATCCTGCTGTTCAACAACCGCATCTACGGCCTCACGAAGGGGCAGTACTCCCCCACGTCCGAGCCCGGCAAGGTCACCAAGTCGACCCCTCAGGGCTCGATCGACGCACCACTCAACCCGCTGTCGCTCGCCCTGGGCGCCGAGGCGACATTCGTGGCCCGCACGATCGACTCGGACCGCAAGCACCTCACCGCGGTGCTCAGCGCGGCGGCTCGGCACCGAGGCACCTCGCTGGTCGAGATCTACCAGAACTGCCCGATCTTCAACGACGGCGCGTTCGACGCAGTCAAGGATCCCGAGACCCGCGACGAGGCGATCATCCCCCTGGAGCACGGCCAGCCGATCCGGTTCGGGCACGACCAGCACCTCGGTGTCGTACGCGCGGCCGGCGGTGGCGTCGAGGTCGTCGAGATCGATGACTCCAATGCTGCTGACGTGCTGGTGCACGATGCGTACGCCCCCGACGCCACCATGGCGTTCGCCCTGTCGCGGATCACCGACAGCGGGGTCGTCCGGCGTGCGCCGATCGGCATCTTCCGCCAGGTCGACCGTCCGACGTACGACGACCTGAGCCGGGAACAGGCCACCCTCGCGGGTGACACACCCTCGCTGCAGGCCCTGCTCGACGGACCCGACGCCTGGACCGTGGCCTGAGGACTGGACCGCTAGAGCGCGGCGTACGCGGGCTTGATCACGTCGTTGATGATCGCGAGGCGTTTGTCGAACGCGAGGAATGCGCTCTTCATCGCATTGATCGTGAACCAGCGCAGATCGGCGACTTCGTAGCCGAACGCGTCGACCAGCAGCTGCATCTCGCGACTCATCGAGGTGCCGCTCATCAGCCGGTTGTCGCAGTTGACTGTGACCCGGAAGCCGAGCTCCTTGAGCCGGCCGATCGGGTGGTCGGCGATCGACGTCATGTCGGGGACAGCGTGGGTCTGCAGGTTGGAGGACGGGCACATCTCCAGCGGGATGCGGCGATCCCGGATGTATGACGCCAGCCGACCCAGCACCGGAGCCTCGGGATCGCTGAAGTCGATGTCGTCGACGATCCGCACGCCGTGCCCGAGCCGCTCGGCACCGCATCGCTGGATCGCCTGCCAGATCGACGGCAGGCCGAACGCCTCACCGGCGTGGATCGTGAAATGGGCGTTCTCCCGGTGGAGGTACTCGAACGCCTCGAGGTGCAGGATCGGCGGGTAGCCGTCCTCCG
Source organism: Nocardioidaceae bacterium (assembly GCA_033850895.1). Classification (GTDB taxonomy): domain Bacteria; phylum Actinomycetota; class Actinomycetes; order Propionibacteriales; family Nocardioidaceae; genus Aeromicrobium. The sequence goes on from JAWWPE010000415.1 coordinate 1,669, forward strand.
CCCCGGCGATGTCGAAGCCCGCCACGCCGCGGTCGCGATATTCGACCGTGAGCTCCGCGACCTCGACCCCGCGCTTGGCGTGACGCATCGCAGTGAGCAGCTGGCCGACCACGATGGGGTGTCCCTGCTCGGCTGCCTCTGCGCAGCCCTGGTCGATGCCGCTCTGCACGGCCTCGACCGCCTCGCGCATGCTCAACCCGCCGGACTGGTGCTGCTCCGGGGCCCAGCGCAGCTCTGCGTAGACGACGCCGTCGGTGGCCAGGTCGACGACCGACTCACGAGCCACTCGGGCGAGGTCCTCCGGGCGTTGCATGACGGCGACAGTGTGGATGAATGTCTCGAGGTAGCGCTCGAGCGAACCGGAGCTGGATGACTCCTCGAACCAGGCCCCGAGCGCCTCCGCGCCCTCCGCCGGCAGGTCGTGACCGATCTCCGCGGCGATCTCGACGATCGTCGCCGGACGAACGCCACCATCGAGGTGTTCGTGCAGTGCGACCTTGGGAGCGGCAGCGATCTGCGCGGCAGTGGCCGGCATCAGGACGCCATGAGGAGGACGACGGTCTCGGCAACGCAGGCCGGCTTGTCACTCCCCTTGATCTCGACGGTGTGCTGCAGCGTCGCGCGCTGGCCCTTGTCGATCTCCTCGACGGACAGCAGCTCGACCCGGTTGCGGATCTTGGAGCCCACACGTACGGGCGCCACGAACCGCACCTTGTTGAGACCGTAGTTGACCCGGGCGACATCGCCCGCGAAGGCATACACCTGGGCTCCGAGGAACGGCAGCATCGACAAGGTGAGGTAGCCGTGGGCGACGGTGGCGCCGAATGGCCCGTCCGCTGCGCGCTCGGGGTCGACGTGGATCCATTGACGGTCACCGGTCGCAACGGCGAACATGTCGATCCGATCCTGGGTGATAGCGAGCCACTCGCTGACACCCAGTTCCTCGCCGGCGGCGGCCGCGATCTCCGTGCTGTTGTTCAGGATGCGCATCAATCCAACCTAGCCAATCCGGTCGATGATGACGGCAGGCGCCTCGTGGCTGCCCGTGCCGATGTCATAGCCGCCCTCGAGCGCGGCCATCGCGCGCT
>JAWWPE010000005.1:0-19738 GCA_033850895.1 Nocardioidaceae bacterium
TGCCCGACCCGGCCGGCGTCGATGTGGTCCGCGTCATCAGCACCGAAGAGCTCCGCCAGCAGATGCATGCCTCGGCGATCGACGCCGATGCGGTGATCATGGCCGCCGCGCCCGCTGACTTTCGCCCCGCGGAATTCGTCGACGCCAAGATCAAGAAGGCTGCGGACGGTGCAGCGCCCGACATCCGACTGGTGGAGAACCCGGACATTCTTGTCGAGCTCGTGACTGCCCGCACCAGCAAGCGCCCGATCATCGTCGGCTTCGCTGCCGAGACCGGCGATGCGCATGCCACCGTGATCGAGCACGCCCGCGCCAAGCTGACTCGCAAGGGCTGCGATCTGCTCGTCGTCAACGACGTGAGCGCCGGAAAGGCGTTCGGCCGCGACGACAACGAGGCCGTGCTCCTCGGCGCCGACGGCACGGTCGACGAGATTCCGCTAGGCCCCAAGATCGATCTTGCCCACGCTGTCCTCGACGCCGTGGTCCAGCGCATGGACTGAGCGAAACCCCAGCCACCGTCAATCGTTAGAATGCCGTAGCCGAACCCCGAACCCAGGAGAAACTGTGAGCCGCTTGTTCACGTCCGAGTCCGTCACTGAGGGCCACCCGGACAAGATTGCCGACCAGATCAGCGACAGCATCCTCGACGCGCTGCTCGCGGTCGACCCCAAGAGCCGTGTCGCGGCCGAGACGTTCGTGACGACCGGCCTGGTGCTGGTCGGCGGCGAGGTCACGACGGAGGCATATGTCGACATCGCTCGCATCGCCCGCGACCGGGTGCTCGCGATCGGATATGACTCCTCGACCAAGGGCTTCGACGGGGAGTCCTGCGCCGTGCAGGTCACCCTCGACGCGCAGAGCCCCGACATCGCCCAGGGCGTCGACAAGGCCGAAGAGGCCCGCGTCGGCTCGTCGGTCGACCCGCTCGACGCGCAGGGTGCCGGTGACCAGGGCCTGATGTTCGGTTATGCGTGCGACGAGACTCCGGAGCTCATGCCGCTGCCGATCACGATCGCCCACCGCTTGGCCGAGCAGCTCACCGCGGTTCGCAAGGACGGCACGCTGCCCTACCTGCGTCCGGACGGCAAGACCCAGGTCACGATCGAGTACGACGATGAGGACAAGCCGGTCCGCGTCGAAGCCATCGTGATCTCGAGCCAGCACGAAGAGGGCATCGACCTCGAGACGCAGCTCGCCGTCGACGTCCAGAAGCACGTCATCGACCCCGTGCTCGAGCAGTACGACATCGATTCGTCGGACTACCGCGTGCACATCAACCCGACCGGCAAGTTCGTCATCGGCGGCCCGATGGGCGACGCCGGACTGACCGGCCGGAAGATCATCGTCGACACGTACGGCGGTTACGCTCGCCACGGCGGCGGCGCGTTCTCCGGCAAGGATCCCTCGAAGGTCGACCGCTCGGCCGCCTACGCGATGCGCTGGGTCGCCAAGACGATCGTCGCCTCCGGCCTCGCGACCAAGGCCGAGGTGCAGGTCGCGTACGCGATCGGCGTCTCACGGCCGGTCGGCTTCTATGTCGACACCTACGGCACGGAGACCGTCCCGGTCGACAAGATCCGTGAGGCCGTCCTCGAGGTCTTCGACCTGCGCCCGGGCGCCATCGTGCGTGACCTCGATCTGCTGCGCCCGATCTACGCGCAGACCGCCGCCTACGGACATTTCGGTCGTCCCGGGCTGCCGTGGGAAGACACCAGCCGCGCCGAGGCACTGAAGGCCGCTGCAGGGGCCTGACGCTCAACCCTTCCGGAACAGCCCTCGCTTCGGCGGGGGCTGTTCTGCATGACGGCCCACCGCGGAGACGGCGTTGTCGGCTCCGAATTGCACGGCCGCGAATCCGTCGGTGGCCTGCAGGAGCACAAGGTCGGGTTGCTCACCGTGGCCGATCTGGCGGAATGCCGCGTACTGCTTGAGTGCGTACCGGACATCGCGCGGCGCGCCTCGGCTCGCCAGAACTCGGCGGATCACGGTGACGACGCTGTCGACGGTAGGAACCGGCAACGTCGCACCTTCCAGCAGGAAGAACCCGGCGATGCCGGCGTTCGTCTCAAGGATCGCTGGGGTGACGAGCCGCGAAATGGCAGAAGACGCCTGGAGGACACGGGCAATGACGTGCGGATCATTGGGGATCGAGGGGGTGGTCAGCTCGGGGACCTGCAGCGACAGTCCAGTGGCCCGGATCTGGTCAGCCACGGTGTTCCCGGTCTGTCCGTCGTGAAATCCCCAGGACCAGGACCACACCTCACTGTCCACGCGCGAAGTGCCGATGAGGTGTGCCGGCAGCTCCAGCGGAGCCGCCCCTGTGCGCACGTACGTGTCAACGCTCCCCGGGCCGCGGCGGATCGAGATGACATCGCCCGGGGCCTTGGAGGCCCCGAGCGCCGCCTCCGCTTCTGCCTGGATGAAGGCACCCGCATCGGCGAGCCGGTCGAGATCCCAAGAGTCGGCGTCGGGGCTGACCGGCACTTCCGGTGGAGGTGTCGCTGCGGACGGAGCCGTGAACGCTTTCTCGAGTGGGTCATGCATCGTCAACTGGACGACGGCGACCTCCTGGAGCATGGAGAAGTCGACCCCGGTCAGATCGCCAAGCCGATCATCGATGACGAGGGCAATCCTGACGGGTAGCTGCTTCGAGGCTGGTCCGATGGTGTCGCCTGCAACGACCGGAACGACCACGAACACGCCGACGACAAGCCGTCGTCGACCCCCCTCGTCTTCGAGTACGCGGCCAGGCACCACCCGCGACCAGTCAAAGTCTGCAGGCGGTGACCAGGTGAGGTCCGAGACGTCAGCGAAGAATGTGTAGTCGCGGCCGTCGGGCCCGCGACGCGACGCCAGCAGCCGACCGGAGAAGGGCAGGCGCCACGAGGACGGCCCATGATCCATACGGTCGAAGACGCCGTAAGCGTCGTTCTCGTGCTCGCGTGGCAACGTTTCCCCCTCTGACGGACCTGGAGTCGATTGTGGCAGGCCGTTGACCGTCACTGCCGGGTGGTAGAACTGCCGGGTGACAGACGACGCCGACGGTGAGCAGCTCCAGCTGGTCCCCGCCCCGCGCGCCCGGAAGCCCAAGGCGAAGCCGAAGGTCGAGGCGACTGCACAGCTGCCTGTCGCGCGCGTTGTGGTCGACACCGGCCTGTCGCACCTCGACCGGCTCTTCGACTATCTCGTGCCGTCGAGTCTGGACACTGAGACGGTCCCCGGTTGCCGGGTCAAGGTGCGGTTCGCCGGTCGGCTCGTCGACGGATTCGTCATCGAACGGGTCGAGGAGACCGATCATGAAGGACGCCTGGCGTTCCTGGCCAAGGTCGTCTCGCCCGAGCCCGTCCTTCACCCTGAGGTCCTCGACCTGGCTCGTGCCGTCGCGGACCGCTATGCCGGCACCCTGGGTGACGTGCTGCGGTTGGCGATCCCGCCGCGGCACGCCCGCACGGAAGCCGTGACCCGCGAGGCCGCCCACGCCAAGCTCCCGGTGGCGACGGACGGCGCCTGGCCGACGTACGAGCACGGGACGGATTTCATCGGCGCCCTGCGATCCGGCGAGGCGCCACGGGCGTGGTGGACGACGGTTCCCGGCACCGACCCGGCTCGGGCGGTGGCCCAGACCGTCCTCGCGACGTTGGCGACCGGGCGCGGTTCGGTCGTGTGCGTGCCGGACGTACGCGATGTGGCCCGGTGGGACGCCGTCTTCACCGAGGTGCTGGGGGAGGGGCAGCACGTTGCGCTGACAGCCGCGATGTCCCCTGCGGCCCGCTACCGCTCATTCCTGGCCGCGTCACGTGGCGAGGTGCAGGTCGTGCTCGGCACCCGTGCGGCGGCCTTCGCGCCGGTCCGCGAGTTGGGGCTGGTGGCGATGTGGGACGACGGCGACGATCTCTACGCCGAGCCCCGCGCGCCCTACCCGCACGCCAGGGAGGTGCTGCTCCTGCGTGCCTCCCAACAGCAGACCGCGCTGCTGATCGGCGGCCATGCCCGCACCGCAGAGGGGCAGTCGTTGGTCGAGAGCGGCTGGTGCACGGCTCTGGTGGCCAGCGCTGCAGTTCGGCGGGCCGCGTGGCCACGGGTGGAGGTCACCACCGGGTCTTCGGCGGGCTCGGCGCCTGCGCGCCTGCCGCACGAGGTGTTCCGCGCCGTCCGCGCCGCGACGGGAGCGGTGCTCATCCAGGTGCCGCGGCGCGGCTATCGCGTCTCGCTGTCGTGCCAGGACTGCCGACATCCAGCTCGATGCCACGCGTGCCAGGGTCCGCTGGTCCAGACCTCGGCCTCGGCACCGTTGGCCTGCCGATGGTGCGGCACACGGGTTGCTTCGTGGGAGTGCGAGCAGTGCCACGGTCATACGCTCAGATCGCCTGTCGTCGGCGCCTTGCGCACGGCTGAGGAGTTCGGTCGTGCATTCACCGACCTCGAGGTCATCACGTCGGGCGGAGAGACGATCCTCGACACCGTTCCGCCGGGGCGGATCCTGGTGCTCGCGACACCCGGTGCCGAGCCCCGGGTCGACGGTGGCTACGACCTCGTGGTGCTGCTCGACACCTGGCTCATGCTCGCCCGCGAAGACGTACGCGTTGATGAGGAGGCCCATCGTCGCTGGTTCAACGCACTAGCCCTCGCCCGTCCGGGAGGTTCGGCGATCGCGGTCGGCGACCCAGCGACATTGCAGGCGCTGGTGCGGGCCGATCCGGTCGGGTTCGCCGCGCGGGAGCTGGCCGGCCGCGCCGAGACCCACCTGCCACCAACGGCCAGGCTGGCGACCATCGATGCCGCAGACGACGTACTCGCCGAGCTGGCGGCCCGCACCTGGACCCCGCACGCCGAGGTGCTCGGTCCGGTTCCCGTCGATGCCCGCGCGCCCGAGGCGGGCGAGCGGCTGATCCTGCGTTCGCCGCGTCGGGAGGGTGCCGCGTTGTCGGCCGCGCTCAAGGCGTGCGCGGCCGAACGCAGCGCGGCCAAGCTCCCAGGCCTTCGCATACAGGTCGACCCCCCTGCGTTCTGAGCGGTGCGGTCGCACCCACCGCTCCTTGGTCGGGCACCTGCTCCACCTAGACTCGCTGCTGTGAGAGTCGTCTTCGCTGGTACGCCCGAGACGTCGGTCCCGTCCCTCGAAGCGCTCGTCGCGAGCAGGCACGACGTCGTCGGCGTGATCACCCGTCCCGACGCCCCGGCCGGCCGCGGTCGCACGCTCACCCCGTCTCCCGTGGCGGTGGCAGCCGCCGCCCATGGCATCGAGGTGCTCAAGCCCGCCAAGCCATCGGACCCGGACTTCATGGCTCGACTCCGAGCTCTCGAACCGGACTGCTGCCCGATCGTGGCCTACGGCGCCCTCATCCGCAGAGAAGCACTCGACATCCCGGAGTTCGGCTGGGTCAATCTGCACTTCTCGGTGCTTCCCGCCTGGCGCGGGGCCGCGCCGGTGCAGCGCGCGATCATGGCCGGCGACGAGGTCACCGGTGCCACCGTCTTCAGCCTGGTCGAGGAGCTCGACGCCGGCCCCACGCTCGGCACGATCACCGAGCTGATCCGCGACGATGACACCGCGGCCACACTCCTCGAACGCCTCGCCGACTGGGGCAGCAAGCTCCTGGTCGACGTCATCGATCACATCGAGGACGGCGACATCTCGGCGATCCCGCAGCCCGAGGACAACATCTCGTACGCTCCCAAGCTCACCACCGAGGATGCCCGGATCGACTGGAATCGCCCGGCGTTCGCGATCGACCGGCACGTGCGTGGTTGCACTCCGGCCCCCGGCGCCTGGACGACCCTTGCCGGCGACCGGGTCAAGATCTTCCCCTCCCGCACGGCCGACGACAGCACCCTGTCCCCAGGCCGCATCGTGGCGGGCAAGAACGAGGTACGCGTGGGCACCACGACCACTGATCTCGTGCTCGGAGACGTGCAGGCCGTCGGAAAGAAGCGGATGCCCGCCGCCGACTGGGCGCGAGGCACGACATTCGACGCAGAACCTGAATTCGCGTGACCGATCCCGTACGGATGGTCGCGTTCCACGCTCTCCGGGCCGTGGACGAGCGCGATGCGTACGTCAACCTGGTGCTGCCGACGATGCTCAAGGACAACGCGATCGAGGGTCGTGACGCCGCCTTCGCGACCGAGCTGGTGCACGGCACGATTCGTCGGCGTGGCACGTACGACGCGATCATCGACCATGTCGCGAGCAAGGGCATCGGCTCGATCGATCCGCCCGTGCTCGATGCACTTCGCCTCGGTACGCATCAGCTGCTCAGCATGCGGGTGCCGCCACACGCCGCGGTCTCGACGACCGTCGACGTGGTGCGGCGCGAGATAGGCCACAAGCCCGTCCACTTTGCCAACGCGCTGCTGCGCAAGATCGGTCAGAAGGATCTCGACGGGTGGCTCGACACGGTGACCCAGAATTTCGACGGCGATGCCGAGCGAGCCGTGCGGACCTCGCATCCGGAGTGGATCGTGCAGGCGTTCCGCGAAGCACTCGGCGGTCACGCGACCCAGATCGACAAGCTGCTGGCCGCTGACAACCTGCCACCACGGGTCACGCTGGTCGCACGGCCCGGTCTGTCGAATCCCGAAGACCTGCCTGGCACGCCGGGTCGGCTGTCCCCATATGCCCGCATCCTCGACGGCGGTGCTCCTGGTGACATCCCGGAAGTCCGTGACGGTCGCGCGGGCGTGCAGGATGAGGGTTCCCAGCTGGTCGCCATCACGCTCGCCGAGGCCGGCATCGAAGGACGCGACGAACGTTGGCTCGACCTGTGCGCCGGACCGGGAGGCAAGGCAGCCCTGCTCGGTGCGTTGGCTCGTCAGCGGGGTGCGACCCTTGTCGCCAACGAGCTCCAGGCGCACCGCGCGGACCTCGTACGCAAGGGCGTGCACCTCCTCGACAATGTCGAGGTGACGACCCACGACGGTCGCCACGGGCCCTGGGAGCCTGGCTCGTTCGACCGCGTCCTCGTCGACGCTCCGTGCACCGGGCTCGGTGCTCTCCGGCGGCGCCCTGAATCGCGATGGCGCCGGAGTCCCGACGACCTCAAGACACTTGTCCCGCTGCAGACTGCGCTGCTCACTCGGGCGGTCGAGCTGACCCGGGCCGGGGGAGTCGTGGCGTACGCAACGTGCTCGCCCCATGTCGCCGAGACCGCCGGCGTGGTCGAGGCGGTGACCGCTGGACGCGACGACGTCGATGTGGAGTCCACCCACCAGTGGTGGCCCCACATCGACGGCACCGATGCGATGTTCTGCGCGTTGCTACGCCGCCACTGAGACCGGCTCTGCCGCACGGCGCGGCGCCCGCATGACGACCATCGAGATCGTGAACGCGACGATCGCGAACACCATGGACGTCAGGAACGCAGCCTGGGCTCCAGGGACCACCTCGCCGGGGACGGCGCCCGATGCGTAAACGGACACGATCACCGCCAGTCCGATGGCTCCACCCAGCTGCTGCATCGTCTGCAGCAGGCCGGAAGCGGCACCCGCGTGTTCGGGCTCGACGTCGGCGAGGATGGCGACGGTCGTCGGCATGAAGGTGAGCCCAGCCGCGGCGCCGTTCAGCAGCATCGGCCCGAGCAGCGCGGTGGCGTAGCCGCTGGTGGTGCTGATCGTGCTGAGCCACAGGAAGCTCACGGCCATGCCGACGGTGCCGATCGCGATCAGCCGTTGCGGACCATAGCGGCCGACGAGTCGCGCTGAGACCCGCGAGACGGCGAAGATCGCCAGCGTCAGCGGCAGGAAGGCGAATCCTGAAGCCAGCGGCCCGAAGCCGAGCACGCCCTGGTCGTATTGCACGAGAAGGAAGAACATCGGGAACTGGGAGCCGAGCAACAGCGACATCACGACCAGCGCACTCGCACGGCGGCGGCTGCGCAGCAGGCCCAGGCGGAGCAGCGGATGCGCCACTCGCTGCTCGGTACGCACGAAGGTCGCGAGCAGCACAACGGCGAGGACGAATCCGCCGATCGTGCCGACCGAGTCCCAGCCGTGGTCCGGTGCATTGATGAACGCGTAGACGACACCGACGGACCCAAGCGTCGCGGTGACGGCTCCGACGACATCGAACCGGCCGGCGCGGCGAGGCGTCTCGTCGACGAACCTGCGGACGAGGGACAGCACAGCGATGCCGATCGGCACGTTGATCATCAGGGTCCAGCGCCATGAACCGACATCGGTGAGGAGCCCACCGAGGATCAGCCCGATCGAACCACCGGCCGATGACACCGCCGTGAACAGGGCGAGTGCGCGGTTGCGGGAGGCCTCATCTGTGGTCGAGGTGGTCAGAAGGGCGAGGACGCTGGGTGCGGCGATCGCGGCGCCGACACCCTGGAGGACGCGCGCTGCGACGAGCAGCTCGGGCGTCGGGGCAAGCCCACCAGTGAACGAGGCCACGACGAACAGGCCGAGTCCGATCTCGAAGACCCGCAGGCGTCCGAAGACGTCTCCGAGCCGTCCGCCGAGGAGCAACAATCCGCCGAAGGCGAGTGTGTAGGCGTTGAGGACCCACGACAATCCGGCAGGGGAGAAGTCGAGGTCGGTCTTGATCCGGGGGAGCGCGACGTTCACGACGGTGACGTCGAGCACGAGCATCAGCTGGGCAAGCAGCACGAGCATGATGCCGATGGTGGCCCGTCGCTGGGCCGATGGTGCGGCTGTGAGGGTAGTCATGGTGGTGGTTCCTGTTCCGCTGCAATTGTTGGCGTACACTAGAACGGAGAAGGACTCCGGTTCTTCCAATGACTATACGGAGACTGTCTCCGGTTAGCAAGGGAGGTGTGGTTGTGGGTTCTGTCACTGCCGACACCGTGGTGTCCGAAGACGACGCTCGACCCATGCGGGCTGACGCCCGTCGCAACTACGACAAGCTGATCGCTGCGGCCCGCGAAGTGTTCGCCGAGAGCGGCGCTGCCGGGTCTCTGGACGAGATCGCCAAGCGCGCGGGAGTGGGCGCGGGCACGTTGTACCGTCATTTCCCGACCCGCGACGACCTGATCGACGCCCTGATGCGCGACTGGACCGACCGGGTCGCGGCCGACAGCGAAGAGGCCGTTGCCGCGGGCCTGCCGCCGCGCGAGACCCTGAACAACTGGTTCGAGGCGTTTCTCGGACACATCACGTTGCATCGCGGCGCGGCCGCCAAGATCAATGCAGCGATGGACGATCCCGCGTCCCCGATCTACCGCAAGTGCCAGGCCCTCGGCACCGCCAATGATCGCGTCCTCGACTATGTGCGAGAGACGGGTCAGCTCCGCGAAGGCGTCGATTCGCGCCATGTCATGCGTCTGGTGAGCAGCATTGCGACGCTCTCCGATGACGCTCGAATCGGCGCAGCCGAGACCGCGCCGATGCTCGGGATCATCGTCGACGGCATCCTGGTCGACACCGCCTCGTCCTGACCGGGAAAGCACCGCCACTACGCTGACGGCCATGGGCATCCAGATCACCCCGAGCATGTTGGCCGCTGACTTCGCCAATCTGGAGGCGGAAGCTGCGCGCATCCCGGGCGCCGACTGGTTGCACATGGACGTCATGGACAACCACTTCGTGCCCAACCTGACCCTCGGGGCCTCGGTGATCGAGGCGCTGGCGAAGGTCGCAACGCAGCCGATCGATGCGCATCTGATGATCGACGACCCGGATCGCTGGGCTCCGGAGTACGCCGAGGCGGGCGCCGGCAGCATCACGTTCCACATCGAGGCCGCCGGCGACCCGGTGAAGCTGGCTCGTGACATCCGTGGTCAGGGTGCCCGAGCGTCGATGGCCCTCAAGCCCAACACGCCGATCGACCCGTACGAAGACCTGCTGCCCGAGCTGGACATGGTGCTGATCATGACGGTCGAGCCGGGATTCGGCGGTCAGGAGTTCATGGACTCCTGTCTGCCCAAAGTGGCCAGGGCTCGCGAGCTGATCGCCAGGCACGGCGGTGACATCTGGCTCCAGGTCGACGGCGGAGTCTCGTTGGAGACGGTCGAACGGTGTGCTGAGGCGGGGGCCGATGTCTTCGTCGCGGGTTCGGCGGTGTTCGGCGCCGATGATCCCGAGAAGATGGTCAGCGCGCTGCGATCACATGCTGAACGTCACAGCCACTGACAAGCGCCGCCCCGCTAGACTTGTGCCAACGAGCATTTGTTTCTGAGTGTTCGCGTGCTCCGGGGTCGGTGTAATTCCGAGCCGGCGGTAATAGTCCGCGACCCGCGGTCCTGCACTTCGGGGCCACGGTTGAGCCGGTGGAATTCCGGCACCGACGGTGAAAGTCCGGATGGGAGGAGCGCACAGGACGTGTGACGCGTTGAGCGTCGGGCGCCCGTAGACCCCGGAGTCCGTGAGCCCTCACGTAGACCCGGAGGACCAGATGGCAAGCGACACCGAGATCAGCGCGATGCACCGCGCACTCGATGCAGCCCGCAGCGTCTCTCGTACGCTCCCCAATCCTCGCGTCGGCTGTGTGTTGCTCGCGCCCGACGGGACAGAGCTGGCCCTCGGGGTCCATCGTGGCGCCGGGACGCCCCATGCCGAGGTCGACGCGTTGGCCCAGGCGGGTGACGCAGCCCGTGGTGCCACGGCGGTCGTGACCCTCGAGCCCTGCAACCACATCGGCCGCACCGGTCCGTGCGCCCAGGCGCTGATCAAGGCCGGCGTCGCGCGCGTCGTGTACGCCCAGACCGACCCCGACAAGTCAGCCGCCGGGGGAGCGGCGACGTTGACCGCCGCCGGCATCGACGTCGAGTCGGGAGTCCTCGCTGACGAAGCCCTCGCGCTCAACATCGAGTGGACTCATGCCGTGACGCACGGCCGCCCGTACGTCACGTGGAAGTACGCCGCCACGCTCGACGGCCTGAGCGCCGCCCCGGACGGCACCAGCAAGTGGATCACCAGCGACGCGGCACGACGTGATGTCCAGGTGTTCCGAGCGGAGGCGGACGCAATCGTGGCCGGCACCGGAGCCGTGATCGCCGACGATCCTCGCCTCACCGTGCGAGACGCCGACGACCTGCCGCTGCCGTTCGACCAGCAACCCCTGCGCGTGGTCGTCGGCGAGACCAAGATCCCGAACTACTACCGCGTGTACGACCGGGTGGCGCCGACGCTGATGATCCAGTCGCGAGACCCGGCCACCGTGCTGCAGAAGCTGGTCGAGAACAACATCCGGCACGTATGGCTCGAGGGCGGCCCTCGTATCGCCGGAGCGTTCTGGAACGCCGGCGTCATCGACCGCATCATCGGCTACATGGCGCCCGCGATGCTCGGCTCGGGCCGTGCCGCGCTCGAGGGCGAAGCGACGACACTCGCCGATCTGCGACCGATCCGCATCCAGGACCTCACCATGATCGGCCCGGACATCCGGATCATCGGCACTCCAGGTCGTATGCAGCGAGAGGACTTCGACTGATGTTCACCGGACTGGTGGAAGAAAAGGGCTTGATCACCGCGATCGAGCCGCTCGGTGACTCCGTGCGCCTGACGATCAGCGGACCGATCGTCACGGGGGACGCCAAGCATGGTGACTCGATCTCGGTCAACGGCTGCTGCCTGACCGTGATGGCGCAGGGGGCTGGCACCTTCGCGGCCGATGTCATGCAGGAGTCGCTCGACAAGACGTCCCTCGGTGATCTCGCCGTGGGCGACAAGGTCAATCTCGAGCGCGCCACGAAGGCCGGCGCACGGCTCGGCGGACACATCGTCCAGGGTCACGTCGACGGCACCGGCACGATTCTCGACCGCACACCCAGCGAGCACTGGGAGGTCGTACGCATCGCGCTGCCGGCCGAGCTGGCGAAGTACCTCGTCGACAAGGGCTCGGTCACGGTCGACGGCACCTCGCTCACCGTGATCGAGGTCGTCGACGGCAGCGAGCCGTGGTTCTCGGTCTCGCTGATCCCGACGACCCTCAGCGACACGACGTTGGGCTCGAAATCACCGGGGGACCGGGTCAATCTCGAGGTCGACATCCTCGCCAAGTACGTCGAGCGCCTCTTGGGCGCCCAGCAGAAGGAAATCGCATGACTGAACACGAGAACGTCCGATTGGACAGCATCGAGCGCGCGATCGCCGACTTCCGCGATGGCAAGGCGATCGTCGTCGTCGACGACGAGGACCGCGAGAACGAAGGCGACATCATCTTCTCGGCGAGCAAGGCGACCCCGGAGCTGATGGCGTTCCTGGTCCGCTACTCCAGCGGGCTGGTGTGCGCACCGATCACCGGCGAGATCCTCGACCGCCTGGGCATCCCCCTGATGACTCCGCACAACCGCGAGATGATGCGCACCGCCTACACGATCTCGATCGACGCGCGCGATGGCATCACGACCGGCATCTCGGCCACGGATCGCGCACGCACCTGCCGGGTGCTCGCCGACTCGGCGACCGAGCCGTTCGAGCTCGTGATGCCCGGCCACATCCTGCCGCTGCGTGCCAAGGACGGTGGCGTGCTCGAGCGCGCGGGCCACACCGAAGCAGCGGTCGACTTCGCGCGGCTGGCCGGGCTCACCCCGGCGGGCGTGATCGGCGAGGTCTTGAACGACGACGGCAGCCTGATGCGCGCCCCCGATCTCCGCGTGTTCGCCGACGAGCACGACCTCGCGCTGGTGTCGATCGAGGACCTCCAGGTCTACCGGCGGTTGCACGAGACCCAGGTCGATCGACTCGCCACGACCAGGCTGCCCACCGAGTTCGGCGAGTTCATCGCGCACGGCTACCGCGACCGGATCGAGGGTTCCGAGCACATCGCCCTCGTCTACGGCGATCCCGGGACCGAGGACGTGCTCACCCGCATCCATTCCGAGTGCCTCACCGGCGATGTGTTCGGCTCACGGCGATGTGACTGCGGTCCGCAGCTCGAGCTGTCCATGACCGAGATCACGGCAGCCGGCGCAGGCATCGTCGTCTACCTCCGCGGCCACGAAGGCCGCGGCATCGGGTTGCTGCACAAGCTGCAGGCGTATGCGCTGCAGGACAGGGGCAGTGACACCGTCGACGCCAACCTGCAGCTCGGCTTCGGTGAGGACGAGCGAGACTACGCGGCCGGCGCACAGATCCTGCGGGACCTCGGCGTGACCTCGGCCCGCCTGCTGACCAACAATCCGGACAAGACGATCGCCCTCGAGGCGTACGGCGTGAAGATCAGCGAGCGGGTCCCGCTCGTCATCGCACCGACCGAGGACAGCTTGCGCTACTTGCAGACCAAGGCCGAACGCATGGGCCACGACATCCCGGGAATCGAGGCGCAATGAGCGGGCAAGGAGCACCCACACTCTTCGTGGACGGCACGGGGGCACGCGTCGCGGTGGTGGCGTCGCGCTGGCACACCGAGGTGATGGACGGCCTCATCGCCGGGGCGGAGCGAGCACTCGCGGACGCCAAGGTCGACGACGTGACGATCGTTCGCGCGCCGGGATCGTTCGAGCTGCCGATCCTCTGTCAGGCGTACGCCCGGCAGGGTTTCGATGCGGTCATCGCCCTCGGCGTCATCATCCGCGGCGGCACACCGCACTTTGAGTACGTCTCGGCGGCGGCGACCGACGGTCTCAACCGCGTTGCGCTCGACACCGGTGTGCCGATCGGCTTCGGACTGCTCACCTGTGACGACGAGCGGCAGGCGCTCGATCGCGCCGGCCTGCCGGACAGCAAGGAAGACAAGGGCCGCGAGGCGGTCGAGGCCGCGCTGGCCACGTGGAACGTCCTGCGTACGCTCACCTGATCGACAGATAGACTGCTCCGCGATGAAGACCTTCGACGAACTGTTCGCGGAGCTCGCCGACAAGGCGGCCCGCCGCCCCGAGGGCTCGCGCACCGTCGCCGAGCTCGACGCGGGCGTGCACGCGATCGGCAAGAAGCTCGTCGAAGAAGCCGCCGAGTCGTGGATGGCCGCCGAGCACGAAGGCGCGGACCGCGCCGCCGAAGAGATCAGCCAGCTGCTCTATCACGCCCAGGTCATGATGATCGCCAAGGGAATTGCCCTCGAAGACGTCTACGCGCATCTGTGACGGTCGCGGTTCCGTGCCCAGCACCCAAGACCGCGATCGTGCCTGATCGCCCATGACATCTTCTGACCAGCTGAGGAATCCCATGCTCAAAGTCGCCGTCCCCAACAAGGGCGCGCTCGCTGAAGCCGCCGCCCAGATGCTCACAGAGGCGGGCTACCGGCAACGCCGTTCCAGCCGCGATCTCGTCACGATCGACCCCGACAACGAGGTCGAGTTCTTCTACCTTCGCCCGCGCGACATCGCGATCTACGTCGGGGAGGGCACGCTTGACGTCGGCCTCACCGGCCGCGACCTGCTGCTCGACTCCGGCGCTCACGCCACCGAGAACGTTGCACTCGGCTTCGGTGCGTCCACCTTCCGGTTCGCTGCTCCGATCGGCACGATGAAGACTGTCGAGGACCTTGCGGGCTCGCGCATCGCCACGTCCTACCCGGGCATCGTGGAGGCCTACCTCGCGGAACGCGGCATCACCGCGGAGGTCGTACGCCTCGATGGTGCGGTGGAGTCGTCCGTACGCCTCGGGGTTGCTGATGCGATCGCCGATGTCGTCGAGACCGGCAGCACGTTGCGGCAGGCCGACCTCGAGGTGTTCGGCGACCCGATCCTGTCGTCAGAGGCGGTGCTGATCACCCGTCAGGGTGCGGCTGATCCGACCGGCTTCGAGGTGTTCAAGCGACGGCTCGACGGAGTCATCGTCGCCCGCACCTACGTGATGATGGAGTACGACATCCCGGCCGACCAGGTCGAGCGGGCGGTTGAGCTCACGCCCGGCATCGATTCGCCGACCGTGTCGCCGCTGCATCGTGAAGGGTGGGTCGAGGTGCGCTCGATGGTGCCCCGCGACGCCGCCCAGAAGGTCATGGACGCGCTCTACGACGTCGGCGCCCGGGGGATCCTCGTCACGGACATCGCGGCATGCCGGCTGTGAGGACGTTCCGCCCCGGCGGCGCACGCATCGTCGCGTACGTTGTGGCGGTGCTCATGCTGGTCTTCACCGCGGTCATCGGGTTTGCGCTGCCGTCGTCTGCGTCGTTCAGCTGGGCCGAGAATGCGACTCTCGGCGCGGTGATCCTGGCCGTGCTCGCGCTGCTGCACGGCATCGGTCGGAGCTATGTGCGGGTCGACGACGCCGGCGTACGCGTGCTCAACGGCTATCGCACCCACGTCCTGCCGTGGTCACGGATCGAGGGCTTTGCCATGAACAGTGGCGCTCCCTGGCCGACCATGGTCACCACCGATGACGAACGCATCATCTTGTTCGCGATCCAGGGCAGCGACGGACCGTACGCACGGGAGGCGCTGGCCTATCTTCGCGGCAGGCAGTCGTGACCCACGAGCGTGGCCTTGCTGCTCCGGCGTTTCCCGATGACGACGGCCTGACCGACCCGCTGCTCGTCGCCGCACTCGGTGACGACCTCGCCGTGCTGGAGGCCATCGCTGACGCGCGCGTCTTCGTGCCGATCATCGCGCTGCTCGGCGAGACGCCGAGCGATGGTGACAAGAATGCCGAGATGGCGGCCGTACTGATGACCGGTGCCGACGGACGTACGGCGTTGCTGGCGTTCAGCAGCATCGCCACGATGGCTGCATGGGACCCCCGGGCGAGACCGGTTCCGGTCCTGGGCCGCGATGCAGCACGGGCGACCCTCGATGAGGGGGCTGGAGCGCTGCTGCTCGATCTCGGCGGCGCCACATTCAGCGTCATCGAGACCGCCGATGTCGAGCACCTCGCCGCCGGCCATCGCCTGACCCGCACCGACGCGGGCCAGGCGTGGCTGGTCGTCGATGGTTAGCGGATCTTGCTGACGTACGGCTTGCCCTTCTTCCACGTCACGTTGCCGACGTAGAGGTTCTTCGGCCCACCAGGAGTCTTGCTCCGGCTCGCGTGGCCGTTGAAGTAGATCCGCCACAGGTCGCCCCCGACATTGCTGACCTGGGCGTTGCCGCGGCCGCAGGTGTTGGTGTTCTTGGGGAACGGCAGGTTGTGGGGGTTGGCGTCGAGCCAGGTCTTCCCCTTCCACAGCGAAGATCCGTTGACCCGGTGGTAGCGGGTGACGTAGTCGCACGTGCCGTAGAACCCGAACGACGTGAAGAGCGTGTACGTGCCGCCGTGCAGCGCCAGGTTGGGGTTCTCCTCGATGTACTTGCTGCTCGAGTTGGCGATCTTGATGCTCGCGCCGCTGTTGTGGGCAGGGTTGCCCACGACCTTGGTCGGGTCGGTGAGGTCGAGCTTGAGCAGCCGCGTAGTGGTGTGCCACTTGCTGCCGTTCTTGATCTGCGTCTTGTACGTCAGCACCATCTCAGAGCCCAGGATGACGGGCGTGGGGTCGATGAATGAGAAGCCCTTGCCCTCGGACTTGGGGTTGTCATGAGCGTTGACACCGGATCCCTTGAAGCACGCCAGCGCCTTGTCCTGAGGAGTGAACGGGCCGACCGAGTATGCGCTCGTGCCCATGCCGATGCAGCGCGCCGCACCGTGATGCCTGACCGTGACGGCGAAGTACGCGACGTACAGGCCATTGCCGCCCTGGATCACCGAGGGCGCCCAGATGCTCTTGTCGCGCTTTCCCTTGGACATCGCGCCCATCCAGTCCGGGACGGCTCCGGTCAGCAGGGGTTGCTTGGAGATCTTGTGGAACGACGAGGGGCTCGTCGTCTTCGAGACGGAGATGGGATGGCTGGTCCAGCTGCCCGTGCCGTGGATGACCCAGAGGCCGTTGGCCGACTCACGGACCACGCCCGGGTTGGCGAGATTCGCCACGGCCGGCTTGCGGACCGGGTCGGTCTTGGCTGCGACTGGGCTTGCGCCTGTGCTGGCCAGGAGGGCAATAGCCCCAAGAGTGGCGACGCCTGTTTGCAGACGACGCCGAGCGTGCATGGTCGACATTGATCCCCCGATCACGGCGCGCAGGTCGCGGTCTGTCCGCGTCGTGGACTCTGCGTACGCCTCGGCCAGTATCGAGGGTGGCGAATGCCCGGGCAACCCCGGGTCAGCCGGCCGCGATCGCCCGCACAGCTGACAGCGGCACGGAGATGTGCACCATTCCGTCGTGACGTTCGACCCTCGCCAAGAAGCCCGCGTTGCCGACAGTGCGCAACAGCACGTCGTGCGATCCGGCGGTGATGAACGTCAACCGGTCGGCGCCCTGGGCCTTCGCGAGGCCGGCCGCGTGCTTGACCAGCTTGGTACCGAGTCCGCGGCCCTGCCACGCATCCTCGATCAGGAGGTGGAACGTCCACGACGAGTCGACGAGCTCCAGCAGGCCGTGCCCGACGACCTCGAGACCAACCTGCACGACGACCGCCTGGCCGCCGTTCGGCGCGACCAGCCGCCGCACCATACGAGCGGTCATGGGAATGCGAAGCGGCACCTGATAGCGCTCATACAACGTGTCGATGCTGCAGCGCTCATGCAGAGCGGTCACGGCATCGACATCGGACAGCGTCGCGGCGCGGATCAACGGCACGGAGTGGTTCGGTGGGGGCGAGATCAGCGGAATTCCGATGACGTCGTCACCGACCAGCGAAATCAGCGCCTGGGCCCGCGCGCGTTCGACCGGCGTGAATGGCACCGCGCGACTGATCCGCACCGTGCTGCCATTGCGACGTGTGAGGTCGAAGATGTCGTGCCCTGCGTAGTCGGCGACGTCAGGTGGCTCGGTCTCCAGCAGCTCCGCGAGCACGTCTTCGACATCGCGGCCTTCGTCCAGCACCTGATGTACGCCGTTGAGATAGCGGGTGGGGGCGTCGGCGATCGCAGCGTCACTCACTCGGGTCGCCGCGACCTGCGCACCGCCGGCCCCCTCGAACACCCCGGCGATCTGCAGATCCGTCCAGCCGTCGGGCGCACTGACCACGAACTCGTCGGTGACTCTCGGCGCGGTCGGGAAGACCTGCATGGCCAGGATGTTGATCTGCGCGGTGCCACAGGCAAGCGCGATCTCGGCCAGGATCCCCGGCCGATCGACGAGGGTCGTTCTCACGCGCCACAACATGCGCCCAGCCTGACCGGCGATCCTTTCGGATCGAAGACATCGGTGTTTCGGGCGTGCAACGTCTTCGATTTCACCCAGAACGGCCAACGCTGATATCCTTGGAGTCGAAGTGGAGGTCCACCTCCCACCTGCTTGGTCCTCGACCTTGGGGTTACGGCCAGACTGACGCGCACGTGGCGACGACTTGGCCCGACGGCGAGCTTGATGGGGCGACCCATTCGAGCTCACCACTGGTGGCTCCCATTTCGCATGGGGGCCATTTTTTGATGGCCTCCCTCACGTACCCAGGAGGATCCATCACCACAGAGCTACGCGTCAACGACCGAATCCGCGTTCCAGAAGTTCGCCTCGTCGGTCCTGGCGGTGAACAGGTAGGCATCGTCCGCATCGAGGATGCCCTTCGACTGGCAGCCGAAGCCGATCTCGATCTCGTTGAGGTTGCTCCCACAGCCCGTCCACCCGTGTGCCGCCTCATGGACTACGGCAAGTTCAAGTACGAAACGGCCCAGAAGGCACGCGAGTCCCGCCGCAACCAGACCAACACCATCATCAAAGAGATGAAGTTGCGTCCGAAGATCGATCAGCACGACTACGACACCAAAAAGGGTCACGTCGTCCGATTCCTCAAGGCGGGCGACAAGGTCAAGATCACCATCATGTTCCGCGGTCGCGAGCAGCACCGTCCCGAGCTGGGTTACCGGCTCCTGCAGCGGCTCGCCGGCGACGTCGAGGATCTCGGATTCATCGAGTCCAACGCCCGCCAGGACGGTCGCAACATGACGATGGTGCTCGGCCCGCACAAGAAGAAGTCCGAAGCCCAGGCCGAGGTCAAGGCCGAGAAGGTCAAGAGCATGGACGCGAAGGCCGCCGACAAGGCAGCCGAAGAGGCCGAGGTCAAGGCACATCGCGAGGCCGCCCAGAAGGTCGCAGCACCCAAGAAGCCCCGTCGTCGTTCCGAGAACCTCGACCCAGACATGGAGGCATAAATGCCGAAGTTCAAGCCCCACTCGGGGATGAAGAAGCGCGTCAAGCTCACCGGCAGCGGCAAGCTGCGTCGTGAGCAGACCAACCGTCGCCACCTGCTCGAATACAAGTCGTCCTCGCGCAAGCGTCGCCTGGACGGCACCGTCGACGTGGCGAAGGCCGACGTGCCGCGCGTCAAGAAGATGCTCGGTCTCTGACCGCTTCAACCCCCTGACTCACCCGAACTTGAAGGAGAACTGAGATGGCACGCGTCAAGCGCTCTGTCAACGCACAGAAGAAGCGCCGCCAGACACTGGAGCGCGCTGCGGGCTACCGCGGTCAGCGTTCGCGGCTCTACCGCAAGGCCAAGGAGCAGGTCACTCACTCGCTGGTCTACAGCTACCGTGACCGCAAGGCCAAGAAGGGCGACTTCCGTCGCCTCTGGATCCAGCGCATCAACGCTGCCGTCCGCGCCGAGGGCATGACCTACAACCGCTTCATCCAGGGCCTCAAGGCTGCTGAGGTCGAGGTCGACCGCAAGATCCTCGCTGACCTCGCGGTCAACGAGCCGGCCGCGTTCTCCGCCCTGGTGCAGGTCGCGAAGGACAACCTCCCGGCCGACGTCAACGCTCCGAAGGATGGCGCCGCGGCCTGACCGCGGCTCCCTCACGTTGTGGCGAGCACGCCAGGCGAGCTCACCGTCCGATCAGGACGCGTGAAGCACGCCAGGCGGCTCGCCACTCGTGCGTTCCGCGCCAGCGAGCGTGAGTTCCTCGCCGAGGGTCCGCAGGCCGT
>JAWWPE010000011.1:0-3232 GCA_033850895.1 Nocardioidaceae bacterium
ATCGGTCGCGCCCGCCGGATGCTTGATCTCGACGCCGATCCGGTGGCGATCGACACCGTCCTCGGGGCGGACCCTGCGCTCCAGCCCCTTGTCGCCGGCGCACGTGGGCTTCGCGTGCCGTCGCACGTGGACGGATTCGAGCTGGCGGTCCGGACCATCGTCGGCCAGCAGGTCTCGGTGGCCGGAGCCAACACCGTGCTCGGTCGGCACATCCCGACCAAGGGGGTCGCCGTCGATTTCGCGCTGTCGAGGGCGTACGGACTGACGCATGTCTTCCCTGCTCCTGAGGCATTCGCCGAGGCGGATCCGGCGACGATGGGAATGCCACAGTCGCGCGCGCGGACGATAATCGATCTGTCCCAGGCGGTTGCCGACGGCAAGCTCGAGCTCGATCCCGGTGTAGATCGTGACTCGGTGCGCGAGCAGCTCCTCAAGATGCGCGGCATCGGACCGTGGACCGCCGACTACATCGTGATGCGCGCACTCGCGCATCCCGACATCCTGCTCACCACCGATCTCGTGCTTCGCCGCGAGCTCGAGCGCCGGCAGATCACCGAGGAAGACACTCACGGGTGGCGACCATGGCGCTCGTACGCCGGCATGCACCTGTGGCGGGCCAGTGCCGATCTCGAACGGGTCCCGTCATGACGAGCAGGTGGCTGGACTCACCGGTCGGTGGTCTGCGGGTGCACGCCTCGTCGGGATTCATCACGGCGGTCAACTTCGATGCCGGCAGCCCCCGCAAGGAGCGCGTCACTCATGCGTTGCTCGACCGGGCCGAGGAGCAGCTCAATGCCTACTTCGCCGGCGAGCTCACCGAGTTCGACCTGCCGCTGGCCGGCGAGGGCTCGGAGTTCCAGCAGAAGGTGTGGGCTGAGCTCCGGCGCATCCCGTACGGCGACACCGCGAGCTATGGCGACATCGCCCGGCGCCTCGGCTACGAACCGGTGGTCTCGCGGGCGGTCGGCGCAGCCAACGGCGCCAATCCGATCCCGATCATCGTGCCGTGCCATCGGGTGATCGGCGCAGACGGCAAGCTCACGGGCTTCGGCGGCGGCATCGAGCGCAAGAAGATCCTGCTCGACCTCGAGCAGCCCGGACTGTTTTGAGACGTGTTTGCCACCCGTTCACGTTGCCCCGGCATCATGTCAGCCACCCCACCTGGAGGTTGACGATGGCCGCGAAGACGAAGACCAAGCCCAAGACCAAGAAGAAGTCCGGATCCAAGACCGTTGACGAGCTCTCCGCCCAGGTGAAGGCGCTGCGGTCCAAGGTCGCCTCCCTCGAGGACGAGGCAGAGGCATGGAAGAAGAAGGCCGAGAAGCAGCGCTCACGCGCGAAGAAGATCGCGAAACAGGCCGAGAAGGCGATCGCCTCCGCCACCAGCAAGGCCCGCGATCGTGCCAACAAGGCCCGCGAGACCGCGGTCGACCACATACCTGCCGTGCCGAAGCTCTACACCGATCGGCCGAATGAGACCTGGACGGTCACCCGACTCCGGTCGATGGCCCGCGAGCAGGGCGTCGTCGGTTACTCCCGGATGCCCAAGGACAAGCTGCTCGCCTCACTGACCAGCTAGTCAATCGCGACGGGCGGTTCCCACAGCTCGATCGGATTGCCCTCCGGATCGTGGACCCGCGCGAACCGGCCGACCTGCGGATCGTTCCACTCCGGCTTGGTGATGACCGCGACGCCACTCGCGGCCAATCTGCGGACCAGCGAGTCGAGGTCACGCACGCGGAGGTTGAGCATGACCTGCTTGTCCGCAGGCCAGTAGTCGGTGTCGGCGGCGAACGGGGAGAAGATCAGCGGTCCGCCCTGCACCTGCCACGACCATTCGTCCGCGGGACCGGTCTCCTCAGCGGCGCAACCTGCGCCGATGCCGAGCTGCTCGCGATACCAGGTGGTGAGCAGATCGGGGTCGCTCGCACGGAAGAAGATCCCGCCCACACCAAGAACCGGCATGCTCGCTCCTAGTTCGTGCGCCGCAGGCTCTGCGACAGGCGCTCGGCGGCGGCGACGACGGCCGGGGCGTGCATACGTCCGGGCTGCCGAGTCAGGCGTTCGAGCGGCCCGGACACCGACACCGCGGCGACGACCTTGCCGGACGGTGAGCGTACGGGCGCAGAGACCGAACCGACGCCGTTCTCACGCTCACCAACGCTCTGGGCCCAACCGCGACGGCGTACGGCCGACAGCTCGGCGGCGGAGAACGTCGCCTTGAGCAGCCCCTTGTTCATCCGCTCAGGGTCTTCCCAGGACAACAGGATCTGCGCGGCGGACCCGGCGTTCATGGTCAGCTGGCCACCGACCGGGATCGAGTCGCGCAGACCGGTCGGGCGGTCCGCGGCGGCGACGCACACGCGGAAGTCGCCTTGACGGCGGAACAGCTGAGCCGATTCGCCGGTGATGTCGCGGAGGCGGGCGAGCACGGGTCCGGCAGCCGCCAGCAGGCGATCCTCACCAGCGGCAGCGGCGAGCTCACCGAGCCGCGGTCCCAGGATGAAACGTCCTTGCATGTCGCGGGCGACGAGACGATGGTGCTCGAGGGCGACCGCGAGGCGGTGCGCCGTCGGGCGGGCGAGTCCGGTGCTGGCGACCAGGCCGGCCAGGGTGGCGGGTCCGGGCTCGAGCGCGGCGAGCACCATTGCGGCTTTGTCGAGAACGCCGACTCCGCTAGAGTTGTCCATGTCTTGATACTGCCGTATCGCATTGTGAGACGCAAGTATGTGGAGACACCGTCGTTGGATGACCGTTGCCGAGGAGAGCGCACATGGGCAAGACACTTGCCGAGAAGATCTGGGAAGAGCACGTCGTACGCCGCCATGAGGGCGAGCCCGACCTGCTCTACATCGACCTCCACCTGATCCACGAGGTCACCAGCCCGCAGGCCTTCGACGGACTCCGACTCTCCGGCCGCACCGTGCGCCGCCCTGACCTCACGTTGGCGACCGAGGACCACAACATCCCGACGACCGACCTCGACAAGCCGATCGCCGACCTGGTGTCCCGCACCCAGGTGGAGACGCTGCGCCGCAACTGCGAGGAGTTCGGCGTCCGGCTCCACCCGATGGGCGACATCGACCAGGGCATCGTGCACGTGGTCGGCCCGCAGCTGGGCCTGACCCAGCCGGGCATGACGATCGTCTGCGGCGACTCGCACACGTCTACCCATGGCGCGTTCGGTTCGATCGCCTTCGGCATCGGCACCTCCGAGGTAGAGCACGTGCTC
>JAWWPE010000082.1:0-3815 GCA_033850895.1 Nocardioidaceae bacterium
CAGGCCGAGGGCGTCTCCTACACGCCGGTCCACACGATCGCCGGGGTCGGCACGAGCGCGACCTACTACGACAACGTCCGGGTCCCCGCCGACAACCTGATCGGCGGACGGGGTGGAGGCTGGGCCCTGATCACCAACCAGCTCAACCGCGAACGCGTGGCCCTGACGTCCTCCGCTCCCCTGGTCCACTCGATCGAGCTGGTCACCAACTGGGCCCGCGAGACCAAGAACGCCAACGGCGTACGCGTCATCGACCAGGAATGGGTGCAGATCCTGCTCGGTCGCGCGCAGGCTCGCACCGATGCACTGACACTCATGGGCTGGAAGCTCGCCGCCGAGATCGACACCCTCTCCCCCGCGGACGCGTCGGCCGTCAAGGTCTACGGCTCGGAGCTCGCCGTCGAGGTCTACCGCGCACTCAAGGAGATCGTCGGCCCCGCCTCCGTGATCGCCGCAGACTCGGCCGGAGCCGTTCTCGCCGGACGCCTCGAGCGCTACTTCCGCTCGTCGCTCGTCATGACGTTCGGCGGCGGCACCAACGAGATCCAGCGAGACATCATCGGCTACGTCGGACTCGGCATGCCGGCCGCGAAGCGTTAGGGACAGACATGGACTTCAACTTTCCTCCCGAGGCCGAAGAAGCAGCAGCCCTCGCCGCGACGATCCTCAAGGACCACACCAGGACCGAGCGGCTGGTCGAGGTCGAGGCCGCTGGCAACCGGTTCGATCCGGTGCTCTGGAAGGCACTCGGCGACGCCGGGCTGCTCTCGCTGACGACACCGGAGTCGCACGACGGTGCCGGGCTCGGCTTCCTCGAGCTGTGCCGCGTGCTGGTCGAGGTCGGTCGTACGGTCGCGCCCGTCCCGTTGGCCACCGATTCCGTGGCTCGGCTGTTCCTCGCGGAGCGTGGCACCGACGCCCAGCAACGCGGCGCATACGCCTTGAGCGTCATCAGCGCGGCGATCGCCGAGGAGCACGAGTACGTCCCGTCCGTACCGACCACCACCGCCGCGCTCGACGGTTCGGAGTACGTCCTGACCGGCACCAAGTACCTCGTCCACGCGGCTGGCAACGCCGACGCATTCCTGGTCACCGCGACCGCGCCGGGCGGCACCGGCGTGTTCCTGGTCGACGCCGAAGCGCCAGGGTTGCAGATCCGTGAGCAGAAGCTCAGCGACGGCGACGCCCTCGGCCTCATCGAGCTGTCCGGCGTACGAGTGCCCGCCGACCGCCTGATCGGCGACGGCGACGGCGACGGCGACGCAGCCCAACGCCTCGTCGACCTGTTGACGGTCGCCACCTGCGCCATCCAGCTCGGCGTCACCGAGGGCGCGCTGACACTCACTGCCGAGTACGCCAAGGTCCGCGAGCAGTTCGACCGGCCGATCGGCACGTTCCAGGCCGTCGCGCAGCGGCTCGCCGACGGGTACATCGACACCCGCTTCCTCGCGCTCACCGTGTGGCAGGCCGCCTGGCGGCTCGCCGAGGGACTGCCCTCGACCGAGGCCATCGCGACCGCCAAGCTCTGGGCGTCCGACGCCGGTCACCACATCGCGCACACCACGGTGCACATCCATGGTGGCGTCGGAATCGACCTCGATGGTGAGGCACACCGCTTCTTCACCGCCGGGACGCGCTATGACTTCGAGTACGGCGGGGCGACCGAACAAGCCCTCCGGCTCGGCAAGCGGCTCGCCGCCGAACCGGCGTGACCGTCCGGGACCTCCTGCTCGCACGAGCGGAGCAGGACACCCCGGCACTACTGACCCACGGACGTACGTGGTCCTGGCGCGAATTCGTCTCTGACGCCTCCGGGCGTGCCTCCGCGATCGGGCAGCTGCTGGACCCCGGGCACCCGCCGCACGTCGGACTGCTGATGGACAACACCCCCGAGATGCTCCTCGGGCTGGCTGCTGCCGGTCTCGGCAATCACGTCGCCGTCGGCGTCAACAGCACCCGTCGCGGAGAGGCGCTGCTGGCCGACCTGCATCGCGCGGACGTCCAGCTGCTTCTCACGGATGCGACTCAGGGCTGGTTGCTCGACGGGCTCGACCTCGCCGGCATCCAAGTGGTCGACACGGGCGACTGGGATGTCGCCCCCGCCGACCCGCCCCATGCGGCTCCGACCGACGAGTCCCTGTTCATGCTGATCTTCACATCCGGCACCAGCGGACGGCCCAAGGCCGTGCGCATCACCCACGAGAAGGTGACCTACCCGGGCGCGTACCTGACCGAGCGGCTCGGCCTGACCTGCGACGACGTGCACTACATCGCGATGCCGCTGTTCCACTCCAACGCCGTCATGGCGGGGTGGGCACCTGCCTTGGTGACGGGCGCCGCGGTGGCGCTGCGGGAGAAGTTCTCCGCCTCGGAGTTCCTGCCCGATGTGCGCCGGTTCGGCGCGACGTACGCGTCGTACGTCGGCAAGCCGTTGACCTACGTGCTCGCCACACCTCCGCTGCCCGACGACGCCGACAACCCGCTGAGACTGGCGTTCGGCAACGAGGCGGGCGACCGCGACATCCGGGCGTTCGGTGAGCGGTTCGGGTGCCGGGTGATCGACGGCTTCGGCTCCACCGAGAACGCGGTGATCGTCAGCAAGATCGCTGGCACGCCTCCGGGCGCCCTGGGTTGGCCTGCTGACGGAGTCGCTGTCCATGACCCGGAGACCGGGGAGGAGTGCCCGCGCGCTGAGTTCGACGCGAACGGCCGGGTCGTCAACCTCGACGAGTGCGTCGGTGAGCTCGTCAACACCACCGGCGCCGGCCAGTTCGCCGGTTATTACAACGACGAAGAAGCCACGGCCGAGCGGATGCGCGGCGGTATGTACTGGTCGGGCGACCTCGCCTACCGCGACACCGAGGGGTGGGTGTGGTTCGCAGGTCGCACCTCGGCCTGGCTGCGGGTCGACGGCGAGAATCTCGCCGCCGCCCCGATCGAGCAGGTGCTGCTCCGCCACCCGTCGATCGATCAGGTTGCCGTGTACGCGGTACCGGATGAGCGGGCCGGCGACCAGGTGTCTGCCGCACTCGTACTTCGCGGCGAGCTGACGCCGGACGGATTCGAGGCGTTCCTCGACGATCAGCTGGATCTCTCACTCAAGGCGAGGCCGCGATACGTCCGAGTCGTCGACGACCTCCCTCGCACGGCGACCAACAAGGTCCTGCATCGCCAGCTCAGCGCGGAAGGCACCACCGACATCACCTGGACCCGCGAAGAGCGCGGCACCCGGTACGCCTCACCCGATCGAGCCCCGAATTAGTCAATACGAGCCATTGGTCGGAGCGCTCTTGCGTGGAACGTTTGACGAGGCGGCCGCGGCCGCCCAAGAGTTGCCCAAGGGAGGGGACGCTCTATGTCACACATTTCTGCGCGCCGGGGAGTCGGCCGCATGGTCTTGGCGGTCATCGTCACGTTCGCCATTGCGACCGGGACGCTGAGCACCGCATCCGCAGCCGACCCGGTCGCCACCGTCACCACCATGACGTTGAACCCGGACGGCACCGGATCGATCCTGGTCACCGTCCAGGGCGGCGCCGCACCAGCGGGCGTTGTCGACCTCTGGATCGACACCACGTATCAGCAGCCATACGTCCTGACCTCTGGGCGCGCCACCTTTGCGCTCGGCCCGCAGGCTCAGGGTGACCATCGGATCACGGTGCGCTATCGGGGTGACAGCGGCACGCAACCCAGCCAGGCGAGCACGATGTGGACCGCGCCGGGCACCATCCAGCACCCCACCACCACCACGCTGACCATGAATGCTGATGGCACCGGCTCCGTCAAGGTCACCGCCGACGGCGGCACCATCCCCA
>JAWWPE010000085.1:0-4113 GCA_033850895.1 Nocardioidaceae bacterium
GAGTCAGGAATCGCGCAGTCCGACACGGTCTGGACCGTCGTCGACGGCTGCTCGGCCCCGAAGCCGATGAACACGATCGCGAACAGCACCGCGGCGATCACGATGTTGACGGTCGGGCCACCGGCCATCACGATCAGCTTCTGCCACCACGGCTTGCGGTAGAACAACCGGTCGAGATCCTTGTCCTCGACGTGCTCGTACTCGGCGTTGCGGGCGTCGGAGATCAGCTGGGTGAACAAGCCGGTGTTGGTCTTGCGCACCTCGTGGGGGTCAGCGTCCTTGGCCGGCGGCAGCATCCCGACGAGCTTGACGTAGCCGCCGAGCGGGATCGACTTGAAGCCGTACTCGGTCTCGCCTCTCTTGGTCGACCAGATCGTGTTGCCGAAGCCCACGAAGTACTGCGTGACCTTGATGCCGAATTTCTTGGCCGGGACCATGTGGCCGAGCTCGTGCAGGGCGATCGAGAGCACGACGCCGACGACGAAGAACAGCACGCCGAGCGTGTAGATCAAGCTGTTCATCGCTGCTCCACCAGTTGTGCGGCCCGGGTGCGAGCCCAGGCGTCGGCGCCGAGCACACCGTCGAGGGTCATGGTCTGCTGAGCGACATCCGGATCGCCGAGATGCTCGTCGAGGACCGCTCCCACCGTGTCAACGATGCCAAGGAAGTCCAAATCTCCGGCCACGAACGCGTCGACACACACCTCGTTGGCGGCGTTGAACACCGCCGGGGCCGTACGCCCGAAATCGCCCGCCTTGCGCGCCAGCCTGACCGCCGGGAACGCCTCATCGTCCAGCGGGAAGAACTCCCAGGTGGCCGGCGCGGTCCAGTCGCAGGCTGAGGCGGCTTCTGGCACCCGGTCGGGCCAGGACAGACCCAGTGCGATCGGCAGCTTCATGTCCGGGGGCGACGCCTGCACCATCGTCGAACCGTCGATGAACTCGACCATCGAGTGCACGAACGAGGTCGGGTGCACCACGACGTCGATGCGGTCATAACCGATGTCGAACAGCAGATTGGCCTCGATGACCTCGAGCCCTTTGTTGACCAGGGTCGCCGAGTTGATCGTGATGACCGGGCCCATGTCCCACGTCGGGTGCGCCATCGCCTGCTCGGGTGTGACGTCGGCCAGCTCGGATCGACCACGCCCCCGGAACGGTCCGCCACTGGCGGTGACGATCAGCCGGCGTACGTCCTCGCGTCGCTCGCCGCGCATCGCCTGGGCGAGGGCGGAGTGCTCGGAGTCCACTGGCACCAGCTGACCGGGCTTGGCAGCGCCGATGACGAGCTCGCCGCCCATGATCAGCGACTCCTTGTTGGCCAGCGCGAGGGTCGTGCCCTCTTCGAGCGCAGCGAGGGTCGGCAGCAGTCCTACGGCGCCGGTCATCCCGTTGAGGACCACGTCGCAGGGAATGCGGGCGACCTCGGTGGCTGCGTCAGGGCCGGCCAGCAGACGGGGTACGCGGTGGTCGCCGACCTCATACCCACGCTTCTGGGCCTCGGCGTACAGCGCGAGCTGTACGTCCTCGGCGGCGCTGGCCCTGGCGACCGCGACGAGTGGGACGGAGAACTCGATGGCCTGCCTGGCCAGAAGAGCCGGGTTGCCGCCGCCCGCCGCCAGCGCCACGACCTCGAAGCGTCCGGGGTTGGCGGCGATGACCTCGAGGGCCTGAGTGCCGATCGAGCCCGTCGAGCCGAGGATGGCGACACGCTTGCGCATGTCGCCATTGTCCCTGATCCGGTGGCGGGCACCTATTCGATCGGGGGCGACGGCGAAACGCACAGGACGGCGGCTCTCGATGAGCGCCGCCGTCCTGTGTTTCTTCCCCCGAAGCGTGGGCGCAGGGATTGTCCTGCCGCCGCGCCCTCCGCCCGGGTGGCTACTTGACCTCAGACCTCAGCAGACGCCAGACGCCGACGCCCAACGGCAGGACGAACCACACCGCGCCCGACAGGACGAACTGGGCCCAGTCCTTGCCGCTCATGGTGGCGTCGAACAGCGGCACCTGAGCATCGGAGAAGTCGATCCACGGCCGAATGTCATGGATCCAGCTGACGGTCTCGTACCCCCACTCGAGCAGGCCCGGCAGCACGAACGAGTAGACGAAGAACAACACGATCGCTGCCGCGGTGTTCATGAGCAGCATGCCGAAGGCAAAGCCCGTGAGGAGGCCGATGACCCACGACAGCAGGATCCCGCCAATCGCGAGCGTGGTCACGTCCCAGACGACCTTGTGGCCGGTGAGTCCGCCGTACGCGAGGTTCCCGAAGACTCCCATCACCAGAGCAAGCGCGACCGACGCGATGGCGGTGATGACGCCGGCAAGGAGCTTGGCAATCACGACACGGTTGCGCCGGGGCTCGAGCGTGAAGGTCACCAGACCAGTCCGCTGGCCCCACTCACTCGTCACCGACATGACTCCGAGCACGGGCAGGAAGATTCCCATCGGCGTGGCCATGGCCTGAGCGATGTCGCTGTACTGAATGTGCATGTCCTGGGCCGCAACGACCCACTGCTGAATGACCACGACGAGGGCCGTGATGATGCCGATCGAGACCAGCAGCCAGAAGCCGGCCCGGGTATCGACGAGCTTGCGCAGCTCCACACGGACCAGGCGTGCCATGGGAATGCCCGGACGGGTCTTGTCGATCGTGACAACGGTGGTGCTCATGACTGTGCTCCTTGGGTGATGATGTCGTCTCGCTGATTTCCGGACGTGAGCTCGAGGAACATCTCCTCGAGACCGGCGCCTTCGGCCGGCCTCAGCTCGACGAGCGCGACTCCCGCAGCGGCAGCGGCCTTGCCGATCTGCTCGGGAGTGGCATCGGACCGGAGCCCGTTGTCGCCCGACGGTGTGGTCGTCAGACCAGCAGCGGTGAGCGCATTGGCAAGAGCCGACATGTCGCCGGCCTTGACGAATGTCCCGGCCGTGTGGAGAAGCTCATCCTTCGTACCTTCGGCGACAATCCGTCCGTTGCCGATCACGATGATCTCGTCCGCGATGACCTCGATCTCGTGCAACAGGTGTGACGACAGCAGGACGGTGCCGCCGCGGTTCGCGTACTCGCGCAGCAGCAGTCGCATCCAATGGATGCCCGCGGGATCAAGGCCGTTGGCGGGTTCGTCGAGGATCAAAATCTTCGGGTCACCGAGCAGCGCGTTGGCGATGCCAAGACGTTGACGCATGCCCAGCGAGTAGTCCTTGACCCGGCGCTTCGACTCATCCGGTGTGAGGCTGACAAGCTTGAGCATCTCGTCGACCCGCGACATCGGCAATCCCATCGTCAGCGCACTCAGGGCGAGGATCTCGCGACCCGTCCGGCCCGCGTGCTGCGCCGAGGCGTCCAGGAGGACACCCACCTGGGTGCCTGGATTCGGGATGTCGTGATAGTCGACGTCGCCGATCGTGGCCGAGCCGGTCGACGCCGGCGTCAGGCCGGCGATGATGCGCATCGTCGTGGACTTGCCCGCGCCGTTCGGCCCGAGGAAGCCGGTGACAGTCCCCGGTTTGCAGGTGAAGGAGACGTCATCGACGGCGGTGAAGTCGCCGTACGTCTTCGTGAGGTTCTTGACTGAGATCATGCGAACAGTCTGTCTGAGCGGGACCGTGACCGGCATCGGTCATATGTCCAGCACTTTTTAGCCGAAAGTACTAGGCGGCCCGGCCGATCGGCCGTCGGCAGGGGCCCTGGGGAGGCCCTAGCCTTGGAAGGTGCAGGACATCGAGTACCAGCCCCGGCTCCGTTGGTGGAACCTCGTCTGGCGCTATGCACTCGCGATGCTGATCGGCGGTTTGGCGTGGGGCCAGCTCGCCGACTGGCAGTGGGATCACAACCGACTCTGGTTCTTCGCCGATTTCGGGCTCGGAGTCGCGACGCTCATCCTGTGCCACTGGCGCCGTCGCTATCCCGTCGCGGTTGCCCTCGTCGCGAGCCTCGCCAGTGCGATCTCGGCATCAGCGGGCGGTCCGGCCACGCTTGCCCTGGTTTCGCTGTCCACCAGGCGTCGGTGGCGCGAGATCGTCCCGCTCGCAGTCATCTCGCTCGGAACCAGCGCATGCCTTGAACTCATCAACCCGACCGAGAGAGACGGCCCATTCCTCACCATCCCCA
>JAWWPE010000106.1:0-3247 GCA_033850895.1 Nocardioidaceae bacterium
CCGCGGGATTGGGTTCGGTGCGGGGACTCCAGTCGTCGTGCGGGATGTCGCGATCGTGCGCGGTCTCCTCGAGCAGCACCTGGGCGAGGTCAACGGTCTCCGAACCGTCGACGAGCGCCTGATGTGCCTTGAACAGCAGCGCCACCCGGTCGTCGTCCAGGCCTTCGATCAGGTAGAGCTCCCACAACGGCCGGTCGAGGTCGAGCCGGCGGGCGATGAGCCGTCCCACCAGCTCATGCAGGGAGTCGGCGGTGCCGGGGCGTGGAAGGGCGGAACGGCGTACGTGCAGGGAGATGTCGAAGGTCTCGTCGTCGACCCACACCGGAGCGCCGAGGCCACCCGGAACACTCCTCGGCACCTGTCGATAGCGCGGCACCAGCGCGATGCGTTCGTTGATGACGTGGATCAACCGGTCGTAGTCGAGGGGCTGGGCTCCCGGCTCGAGAATGGCCAGCGACGCTATCTGGCGAGGCACACTCGGGCTGTCCTGCTGAAGGAACATCGCATCCAGCGGGCTCAACCGTTGCATTGGCTCTCCTCGTGACGTCCTGAGGAGAAGTTACCACCGGGTCATGCGGGCGAAGCCGCCACGACACCCCGAGGAGCGACCGCGGCTGCCAGGAGCTCGATCCTGGCGACGAACGGTGACGCCGGCGCCACCTGACGCGCCGTGCGGCCAGACATCAAGGCCAGGTCCAGGCCGGCTTGGTCGAATGGCAGGAATATCGCCGGTGCCATGCCGGTGAGCCGTCGGAGGGTCGACTCGACCTCCCGCTCCTGCCAGCCCAGCGACGGCCGCATCATGTTGACGACCACGCTCGGCGCAGCACCCTTCAGCAGCTCACGTACGTCGTGCACGGCACGTACCAAGCGGGCGAGGCCCACCGGATCGGCTCGCCCCACCACCACGATCTCGTCGGCCTGTTCAAGGGCCTGCAGGCTCGCCTGATTGCGGGATGCACCACCCGGACCAGATCCGGGCTCGACCGCGAACCCGCAGTCCACCACGACGAGCTCGGCAGTCCCGCGCAGGTGGCGCAACACCAGGTCGAGCGCTCCGGCGCGTACCTGCGGCCACATGTCTGCCCGCGGCAATCCGGTGAGCAGTCGCAGGCCGGGATCGATCGCGAGCAGGTGATCGACTACTTCGGCCGGTCGGCCGTTGTTGGCCGCCCGGCACGCCGCCATCAGCCCACTCACGTCGTCGAGGACGGCCAGCATCTGGGCGAGCGAGCCGCCGTAGGTGTCCGCGTCGACCAGCACGGTGTCGACCCCCTTGGCCGCGGCCGCCGCGGCGATGCCCAGGGCAACGGTGCTCCGGCCGGGTGCGCCGGCCGGACCCCATATCGCGACGACCCGGCCCGTGTCGGACGGGCTGAGGTCCGGTGTGGCGGCAGGGAGGTCGAGAGCAATCGATTCGAGCCCACCCAGGGACAGCCGACGCTCGATGCCGAGCCCCACACAGCGCTCTTCCTCGGACTCGATCGCGGCAACCCGTACGCCTGCGCGCTCGAGCCGATAGACGGTGTCGGCGTCGAGGCCGGGCAGCTCGGTGCTCACCAGCGCAGCCGAAGCCACGTCGGTCTGAGCAACCGTGAGCAGATCGGCGACGTCAACGCACCGCCTGACCAGCCGCAACGACCTGGACGACTCGATCTCGCCGATCGCCGCAGCTTCCCAGCCGGCACCGGCCGCGGCGAGCACGACGTCCATCACGACACCCGGATGAGCGTGACGTGACCGGATGCGACCGTGCCGACGACCGAACCCTGCAGCTGGGCGTTGTCCACGTCCACGAGGATCGTCTGGGCGAGTGAGCCGCCTATCGCGGCCGCCTTGTCGCCCGTCTGCACGACGCGTACGGACTGCAGGACCCGCACCGCCTTGCCACCGGCATCATCACCGGGGCCGGGACCGACCCAGACGTCCACCAGGTCTCCGCGGGACAGGTCGACGGGAGCGGCACCCGTCGCGACGCTCAGCGGCAGCTGGCTGCGCTGCTTCGTCGCCTTGGGCACCAACGCGGCCCGCTCGACCAGCGCACCCCGGGACCCGGCGTTGGCCCACTGCAGGTCTTCGAGTGGCTGGTCGAACGTCTGGTCAGTACGCAGGTAGTTGGCGGCCGCATTCGACGTCAGGTGCACCCGGGTCGGCACCAGCGCGTCTCGCGTGACCGGGTCGCCGGGCTTCACCGAGGACGCCAGCGCCCAGTACTCGACCGTGTCATCCCCGGCAGCTGCCAGCCGAGCGCCCAGGATGGTCGCGCCGAGGATCAGCAGAATGCCGATCAGCAACCGCGGGTCGCGCCACGGCTTGATGTGCAGCCGTTGCGCGGCTGCACCGGTCATCTGTCCTGATTCCACAGGCCCCCGCCAGATGGTCATGGAAACGTTTCTATCGTCCACGCAGGTCATCCGTCCAGACACCGGTCCGGTTGTCCACAGCCGGCCCGATCCCCGAACGCCGATGACACCCCTTCATGGGAAACTGGACACATGCCGCCCCTCAACCCGAGGTTCCTCACGCTGGCCGATGTCGCCGAGGTCCTCAACGTCACGGTGCGGCAGGTCTATGCGCTGGTGCGCTCGGGCGATTTGCGCGGCATCCAGATCGGTGGCCGCGGCCAGTGGCGCATCGAGGCCGTCGAGCTCGAGGACTACATCGCCCGTCAGTACGCTCGCGCACCACGGACGGATCTCGACGGATCAGAGCTCGAGGAGTCCCCGAGCGAGCACCACGACGACGTCACGTCCGACCGCTGACCACGCCGATCGCGCTGAAGGGCACCACCTGACGGTGGCCCGCTTCGTCGCGCAAGCGTACGAAGTCGCTGCCGACCACCTCGACCTCGCCGTCCACGGTCCCTCCGTCGATCCGGCGCACTCGCACCGAGTCCTCGCGCAGCGCCCGGAACACGTGCCCCCAACCGAGTGCGGCGCTGACCCGTGACTCCTCTGGTGCTCGGCGTTGCGACGAGACGACCGCCAGTACGGCAGCAGCGTTGACGACATGATCAGCACGTTCGCCGCGCAGCTGCACGAAGCGCTCGTTGGCAAGCACGACGTCGCCGTCCATCCGACCATGCCCTTGCACGTCGAGCACGACTCGACCGCCCAGGAGATCGCGCCAGGACGTGGCCGCCCAGTCGCCGTCCGCCAGCTCCTCGACGAGCGCATCACGATCCTGCAGCTCGACATCCCCAGCCTGGGCCTCGAGCTCGGCGAACAATCGCTCCCACCGCATAGCG
>JAWWPE010000109.1:0-10152 GCA_033850895.1 Nocardioidaceae bacterium
GGCGTGGTCAACGCCGCCGTACGCCTCGGCTCGTTCGACCAGGTCTTCGGGTCGTGGTACGGCCGCCTGGTGCTCGCGAAGGTCGCGGCTCTCGCGGTGCTCGGCACCCTCGGCTATTTCCAACGCCTGCGCCTCGTCGCAGCAGGCGCCGGCTTCGCGCGTCTGGCGTTCTCGGAGCTGTTCGTCATGGCCGCCACGA
Organism: Nocardioidaceae bacterium; assembly: GCA_033850895.1. Lineage (GTDB taxonomy): Bacteria > Actinomycetota > Actinomycetes > Propionibacteriales > Nocardioidaceae > Aeromicrobium. Next base: position 200 of record JAWWPE010000109.1, read on the forward strand.
TCGGCCTGGCCGTGGCGCTCTCCCGAACTCCGACCCCGGTGGGCAAGAACGCGTTGAACACCCCGGTGGAGGAGCTTCTCGGCGGTCCGCTGCCCGCTGCACCGAACGTGCTGCGACTCCTCTGGGGCTTCAGCGGCAACGGCGTGGGGCTCGCCGTGGTCGGCCTGGGCACGGCGCTCTATCTTCGCGGGGTCCTGAGCATGCGTCGCCGCGATGTGGACTGGCCGGTCGGCCGTACGATCTCCTGGCTCGCAGGCATGCTGATCATCGCCTGGGCGACGTTCGGCGGCCTCGGCAAGTACTCGCACGTGCTGTTCAGCGCCCACATGGCCTCGCACATGATGCTCTCGATGGTGGCGCCGATCTTCCTCGTGCTCGGGGCGCCGATGACGCTGGCGCTGCGCACCCTCCCCGGTCCGCGCCAGCCCGGTGAGATCTCCCCGCGATCGCTGCTGCTCTCATTCCTGCAGTCGAGATTCTCCCGGGTCATCACGAACCCGCTCATGGGGCCGCTGCTGTTCGTGGGCAGCCTCTACGGGCTCTACTTCACCGGCATCTTCGAGACGCTGATGTCGAGCCACTGGGGCCATGGAGTGATGGAGCTGCACTTCCTGGCTGTCGGCACGTTGTACTACTACGTCCTGATCGGCATCGATCCCACGCCCAAGCCACTGGCGCCGATCGTACGGTTCGGGATGTTGTTGGTGACGATCCCGTTCCACGCGTTCTTCGCGATCGCGGTGATGTCCTCCAACACGGTGTTCGCGGGCTCGTACTTCCGTGAGCTGCACCGGCCGTACCTCACCGATCTGTTGCACGACCAATACCTCGGCGGCGGAATGGCGTGGGCGATGGGGGAGATCCCGCTGGTGCTCGTGATGGCCGCGCTCATGGTGCAGTGGTTCCGGTCTGACTCCCGTGACGCGAAACGCCTCGACCGCGCGGAGAGCCGAAGCGGTGACGCCGTCCTCGAGGCATACAACGCCCGCTTGCGCGACCTCGCCGAACATGGAAAACGGCGGGACCCCTGAGGGATCCCGCCGTTCACGCCCGGTCGATCAGAAGATGATCTGGCCGCCGGAGGTTGCTGCGGTGAAGCGCTCCTGGGCGTCTCCCCAGTTGACGATGTTCCACCACGCCTTGACGTAGTCACCCTTGACGTTGAGGTAGTCGAGGTAGAACGCGTGCTCCCACATGTCGAGCTGGGTGATCGGGATCAGCGTCGCAGGGATGTTGTTCTGCTGGTCGAACAGCTGCACGATGACGAGCTTCTGACCCAGCGTGTCCCACGCGAGGATGGCCCAGCCGGAGCCCTGCAGGCCGAGGGCGGTTGCCTCGAACTGGCCGCGGAAGGCGTCGAATGAACCGAAGTTGTCGTCGATCGCCGCGCCGAGCTCACCGGTCGGCTTGTCGCCACCGTCGGGGGAGAGGTTCTTCCAGAAGATCGAGTGGTTGATGTGACCACCGAGGTGGAACGCGAGGTTCTTCTCCAGCAAGTTGATGTTGCCGAACGAGCTGTTGGCGCGGGCCTCCTCGAGCTGCTCGAGAGCCTGGTTGATGCCCGTGACGTACGCCTGATGGTGCTTGGAGTGGTGAAGCTCCATGATCTTGCCGGAAATGTGCGGATCGAGAGCGCCATAGTCATATGGGAGCTCGGGAAGTGTGTAGTCGGCCACGCATCCTCCTCGGGACGTAGGACATCGAATGCCCTGATGTTCAGTTGTCGAAGTGCTTTCAATCCCCAGTGTGTCAGTCGCTCGCCGCGACGCAAGGGCGGTGCCCACGGGTTGGGCGGCGGGCCGTGTCCAAGCGCAGCGGAGCCGGTGCGATGTCCTAGTCTGTCTCAGGACACGGCGCCGTCAGGGCGGGCGAATTCGAGGAGGTGGCACGGTGGAGGAGCGCATCCTGACGATCCCCAACGCGCTGAGCTTCCTGCGTCTGCTGCTGGTCCCGGTGTTCCTGTGGCTCGTGCTCGGGCCTGAGCACGATGTGCTCGCCCTTCTCGTGCTGATGGTCTCCGGCATCACCGACTACCTCGACGGCAAGCTGGCCCGTCGGCTCAACCAGGCCTCCAAGATCGGGGCGATCCTCGACCCGGTGGCCGACCGGTTCTTCATCCTCGCCGTGGTGATCGGTCTCGGCTTCCGCGACATCATCCCCTGGTGGCTCGCCGTCATTCTTCCGCTGCGCGACGTCTTCCTGTTCAGCCTGGTGCCATTCCTTCGCACCCGCGGCTACAGCTCGCTGCCGGTTCATTTCCTCGGCAAGGCCGCCACGGCAAGCCTGTTGTATGCCTTCCCGCTGCTGTTGCTCGGCGACGCCACCGGAACCGTTGCGGACCTCGCCAACGTGTTCGGTTGGGCGTTCACCGTGTGGGGCGTGGCGCTCTATTGGTGGGGCGGCATCCTGTACGCGTTCCAGGTGCGGCGTCTGATGGTCTCGACTGCGCCGGTGCGACGGGGCTGAGCACGGATGTCTGAGCCGGAAACTACAGACCGCGCAGCCGGCCTCCTGGAGCAGATTGCAGACACCGCGCTCGACGATGACTACTACGTCGTCAGGGCAGGTCAGTTCACCACCACCGGCCGGAGGTTCGGCCATCAGGCTGGTGAGTTCAACACCATCTTGACCGGAGTCGTGCTGGCGGCGTTCGCCCTCCTGGTGATGATGGCGGCCGTGCAGACGCGCACCGATCGCCCGGCCACCGAGCGCGAGCGCGCCTCGCTGATCAGCAGCGTCAACGCACGCAAGAAGCTCGAAACCGCACGGATCGCCACCGAACAGCGGTTGAGCAACGAGGTGGCCAGGCTGCGGTCGTCGGCCGACCGCGTCGACCCGACCTACCAGGCATTGCGCGCACAGACCGGCGATCTGGCGGCGAGCGGTCCCGGGGTCACCGTGGTCGCCAAGCCGAGCACCCAGGGCAATCTCGACGGTGAGATCACCGACCACGACTTGCAGATCCTGGTCAACGGCCTCTGGTACGCAGGTGCCGAGGCGATCTCCGTCAACGGCAATCGCATCAGCTCGCTGAGCTCGATCCGTTCGGCGGGCGCGATCACCGTCAACATCCACTCGATCGGCCCGCCCTACACCGTCATCGCGCTTGGCAACAGTGACACCCTCGGAGACCGGTTCTCGGAAAATCCGTCCGGCCGTTACTGGGCAGCCCGGCGGCAGAACGCTGGCGTACGCTTCAGCGTGACCTCGTCGTCCCAGCTGACCGTGCCGGCGGCACCGGAGCAGCAGCTCGACACCTCCCACGCGAAGGCGATCAAGGCAGCCAAATGATTCCCGTCATCGGACTCGTCGTCGGCGTCGTCGCCGGGCTGGTTCTGCAGCCCACCGTCCCCGTGGGACTGCAGCCGTACCTCCCGATCGCGATCGTCGCGGCGCTCGACGCCGTAATCGGAGCGCTGCGAGCACTCGGAGAGCGGCGCTTCGACGACCGCGTGTTCGTGGTGTCGTTCATCTCCAACGTGATCATCGCCGCCTTCATGGTCTACCTCGGTGATCAGCTCGGTGTGGGTTCGCAGCTCTCCACGGGTGTCGTGGTCGTGCTCGGCATCCGCATCTTCGCCAACGCCGCGGCAATCCGTCGAAGGATCTTCCATGCCTGACGAACCCGTCGGGCACACGCCTTCCGGGGCCCCGGGCAACCGGTTCCATAAGCCGTCGTGGTCCCAGGTCATCGTGGCGGTCCTGATCGGCGCACTGGCGTTCGCAGTCACCCTGCAGGTGCGGCAGAGCAAGACCAACGACTACTCCGGCGTCCGCGGCGATGAGCTCGTCGAGCTGCTGAAGTCGCTCGACTCCGCCAATGCCCGCATCGGCACCCAGATCGACGACCTGACGGCGACCCGCGACGATCTGCTCAGCAGCACGAAGCGTTCCTCCGAGGCCGAGAAGCAGGCCAAGGAACGTTCCGAGCAGCTCGGCATCCTGGCCGGCAGCACCGGCGCCACCGGTCCCGGCGTGAAGCTGACGATCACCGACAACAACGACTCCGTCGATGCGCCGGCGCTCCTGGACGCCGTCCAGGAGCTTCGCGATGCCGGAGCCGAGGCGATCGTGATCAACGGGGTCGCCAGGGTGGTCGCACAGACGTACTTCCTGGATGGCGACCACGCGATCCGGGTCGGAGGACGAGACCTGAAGGGACCATTCGTCATCGAGGCCATCGGCAATCCGCACACGATGGCCGTGGCGGTACGCTTCCGCGGCGGGCTCATCGATCGGATGACCACTCGAGGCGCAACGGCGACCGTGATCGAGCAGAAGAAGATCACGATCACGGCGTTGGCCGACGTCAAGAGCCCGGAGTACGCTCATCCCACATCCTGACCTGGCAAGGAGCACGCGGTGATCCCTGAGGACCTCTACTACAGCGAAGAGCACGAATGGGTGCGACTGGACGATGACATCGCGACGGTTGGCATCACCGACTTCGCGCAGGATCAGCTCGGCGACATCGTGTACGTAGAACTCCCCGGAGTGGGGGACCGGGTCGAGGCCGGCGCCGTGATCGGCGAGCTTGAGTCCACCAAGTCGGTCAGCGACATCTTTTCCCCTCTCTCGGGTGAGGTCGTGTCCCGCAACGACTCGCTCGACGGCGGCCCCGAGGTCATCAACTCCGATCCCTATGGGGAGGGCTGGCTGATCAAGCTGCGCCCCCTCGATGACGATCCGACCGATGGGCTGCTCGAAGCCGAGGCCTACGCGGCACTCGTCGCTGACTGAGTCCTGCATCTGGTGACCGTCTGGGTGCTAGGTTTGAAGTCTCAACCTTGGGTCCAGACCCTTTCGCCCTTTCAGGAGTGATCCCCGATGTCCACGCCGTCCGGTCCGCCCTCCGACGAGACGACACACATCCCGATCCTCGACGCCGACACCGAGGAGATGTCGCCGTCCGACGTCTCGGCGGTCGAGAACCTCCCTGCTGGAAGCGCCATGCTGCTCGTGCAGCGCGGTCCCGATGCCGGTGCGCGGTTCCTGCTCGACAGCGATGTGGTGACAGTTGGGCGTCATCCGGACAGCGACATCTTTCTCGATGACATCAGCGTCTCGCGACGGCACGCGACGTTCACCCGCAGCGGCAACGGTTACGTGATCTCCGACCTGGGCAGCCTCAACGGCTCCTACATCAATCGTGATCGCATCGACAGCGAGGTCACCCTCGCCGGGGGCGACGAGGTGCAGATCGGCAAGTACCGACTGATCTACTTCGCCGGAGCGCTGAAGGGTCAAGCGTGACCGAGCCGCTCAGCTTGTCCAAGCTGAGCATCGGCAAGGTCCTCGAGGAACTGCGTCCCGAGTTCCCGACGTTGGCAATCAGCAAGATCCGCTACCTGGAAGAGCAGGGGCTGCTCGAGCCGGAGCGTACGGCCTCGGGCTATCGCAAGTTCTCCTACAGCGACGTCGAGCGCCTGCGATTCATTCTCAAGGTCCAGGACGAGAAGTTCTGGCCGCTGAGCCACATCCGCCAGGTCCTGGACGACATGGACCGCGGGGTCGTGCCCGACACCGACCTGGGCAGCACGACCCGAGTGCCGCATCTGAGTCTCGCCGATGACGGGCTGCCCACCGCAGAGACGTTCACCGCAGCCAAGAGCGCCGTACGCCTGTCCCGCGCCGAGATCCTCGAATCGGCGGCCATCGATGACGAGCTGCTCGATGCGATCGAGGAGTTCGGGCTCATCGGCCGGCGGCCCAAGCAGACCTACTACGACGGTGACGCCCTCTCGGTCGCGTCGATCGTCGGTGAGCTCGCCCAGCTCGGCCTCGAACCACGGCACCTGCGGATGTTCCGCGCAGCAGCCGATCGCGAGATCGCGCTGTTCGAGCAGATCGTCTCGCCCCGGGCTCGTCAACTCGACAAGGACTCCGCTGAGCGGACGGTTGCGTCACTCGCGGCGCTGTCGATCCGGCTCCAGACTGTGCTCGTACGAAGCGGACTGCGCGGCTGACGTGCGCGAGCTCGAGGTGGTCGGGGTGCGGGTGGAGATGCCCAACAACCAGCCCTTGGTGCTCCTGCGGGAGATGGAGGGCACCCGCTATCTGCCGATCTGGATCGGCGCCGTCGAAGCTTCTGCGATCGCATACGCCCAGGAGGGCGCCGAGACACCTCGGCCATTGACTCACGAGCTGATGCAGCACATCGTGGTCGCGCTCGGTGATGAGCTCAACGAGGTTCGCATCGTGGACGTGCACGACGGGATCTTCTTCGCCGCGCTGATCTTCGCCTCGGGCGCCGAGGTCGAGGCCCGTCCGTCGGACTCGATCGCCCTCGCCCTCCGCGCGGGAGCGCGAATCGTCTGCACAGAGGACGTGCTCGACGTCGCCGGCATCCAGTCGACCCGCGAGGAAGACGACGAGATCGAGCGATTCCGTGAATTTCTCGATGAGGTCGGTCCGGAGGACTTCGCCGAGTGATTTCGCAACTCTCACGCGAGGCTTGAGGGTTTGCGACACGCCGGGGTTTGCGCTTGGTCGTTGACCCGCCAAACTCTCACCCCTACCTTGAGAGAACTGCCGGACATACACGGATGTAGTTTCGTAGCGGTAGTCTTCCCCTTATCCAGCTTTGGAAGGCATTTCCGATGATTGAGCCACGCGACGACCTGACCGCAGCCGCGGACGCAGCAGCCACGGCCGGCGATCAGGGTCTCCTGTTCAACGACGACGTGCAGCCGCTCCCTGAGAACACCGGTTTCCGTGGGCCCACAGCCTGCAGCGCTGCCGGCATCACCTATCGACAGCTGGACTACTGGGCACGCACCGGTCTGGTCGATCCGACCGTACGCTCGGCCACCGGCTCCGGCACGCAGCGGCTCTACTCGTTCAAGGACATCCTGCTCCTCAAGATCATCAAGCGGCTGCTCGATGCCGGCGTATCGCTGCAGCAGATTCGCATTGCGATCGATCACCTCCGCGAGCGTGGCACGGACGACCTCACCCAGGTCACCCTGATGAGCGATGGCGCCAGCGTGTACGAATGCCGCTCGGCCGACGAGGTCATCGACCTGCTGCAAGGTGGCCAAGGCGTGTTCGGCATCGCGATCGGCGGGGTCTGGCGCGAGATCGAGGGATCGTTGCACGAGCTTCCGAGCGAGCTGGCGATGCCCGAGAGCTCCGAGGCTCTCGCCAACGACGAGCTGTCAGCGCGTCGCCGGGCACGGTTGTCCTCCTAGTCTGGTCAGCCTTGGTAGGCTGAACCCGCTATAGACCGCGCGTGGGAGAGTTCGCCCAGGCGGCGCCGAAGGGGCAATTCCTCCCCGGAACCTCTCAGGCACCAAGGACCACGCGACCGAGGCAATTCTGAAGCTCGATGACGGCCAGCCCGGCAGGTGACAGAAGGGGAGGGGCAGTTCGACGCCTCTACCCTCAGGAGATCGCTCGTGTCATCCTTCGCCAGCCGTCACATCGGTCCGAGCCCCGCTGATCAGGACGCCATGGTTCGTCGCGTCGGCTTCGACTCCCTCGACGAGCTGATGGCCGCAGCCGTGCCGTCAGGCATCCGGAGCGCCTCCGCCCTCGGCCTTCCCCCCGCGTTGAGCGAGACCGAGTCACTGGCGACATTGCGCGAGCTGGCTGATCGCAACAATCCCGGCGTGGCGATGATCGGTCTCGGCTACCACCCGACGGTCACCCCGGCGGTGATCAGGCGCAATGTGCTCGAGGATCCCTCCTGGTACACCGCCTACACGCCCTATCAGCCGGAGATCTCGCAGGGGCGCCTCGAAGCACTGATCAACTTCCAGACCCTGATCTCAGACCTCTCGGGGTTGCCGACCGCCAACTCCTCGCTGCTCGACGAGGGCACCGCCGTCGCGGAGGCGATGACGCTGATCCGGCGGGCCACCAAGGGCAAGGACGATCTGCCGATCATCGTCGACGCCGGTCTACTGCCGCAGACCCTCGCCGTTGTGCACACCCGCGCTGAGGCGCTTGGCATCGAGCTGGTCGAGGCGGACCTGGCCGCAGGGGTACCGGACATCGAGGGCGCCGGCGTGATCATTTCCTACCCGCGCGCCGACGGACAGATCTTCGACCCGCGGCCGGCGATCGAGTCGGCACATGCTTCGGGGGGCCTGGCAGTGGTCGCGGCTGATCCGTTGGCGTTGGTGCTGCTGGCGTCGCCCGGATCGCTCGGCGCGGATGTCGTGGTGGGCTCGAGCCAGCGCTTCGGCGTGCCGATGTTCTACGGCGGACCGCACGCCGGCTTCATGGCCGTACGCGAAGGGCTCGAGCGACACCTGCCCGGACGCCTGGTCGGGGTGTCGATCGACAAAGCCGGGCGGCCGGCGTACCGGCTCGCGCTGCAGACCCGCGAGCAGCACATCCGTCGCGAGAAGGCCACGTCCAACATCTGCACCGCGCAGGTCTTGTTGGCTGTCGCGGCTTCGATGTACGCGGTCTACCACGGGCCGGACGGCCTCCGCGAGATCGCCGAAGACGTGAACGCCTCAGCACGTACTCTTGCGGCCGGCCTACGAGCGGGAGGAGTCGACGTTCCTGAGTCCGGCTTCTTCGACACGGTGGTCGCCTCCGTGCCCGGCTCGGCCGCCGGCATCGTGACCAAGGCGCGCGAAGCGGGCATCCATCTGCGGCTGATCGACGGCGACCATGTGGGTGTCACCACGTCCGAGATCACGACTCGTGATCACCTGGAAGCGGTGTGGAACGCCTTCGGTGTCGCCGGAGTCGATGAAACACCGGCCTCACTCCCGGAGTCGCTGCTGCGTACGACTGAGATCTTGACCCACCCGGTGTTCCACGAGCATCACAGCGAGACCCAGATGCTGCGCTACCTGCGCCGGCTCAGCGACCGTGACTATGCGCTCGACCGCGGCATGATCCCACTCGGTTCGTGCACCATGAAGCTCAACGCGACCGCCGAGATGGAGCCGATCAGCTGGCCGGGATTCGCCGATCTGCACCCCTTCGTGCCGGCCGAGGACGCGGCCGGGATGATCGAGCTCGTCGAGACACTCGAGTCCTGGCTCGCGGAGGTCACCGGTTATGCCGCGGTGTCGATCCAGCCGAATGCAGGCTCGCAGGGTGAGTTCGCCGGACTGCTGGCGATCCGCGCCTGGCACCTGAGCCGCGGTGACGACCATCGCAACGTCTGTCTCATTCCGAGCTCCGCACACGGCACGAATGCCGCCTCCGCCGTCATGGCGGGCATGCGGGTGGCGCTGGTGAAGTCGACCGATCAGGGCGAGGTCGACCTCGACGATCTGCGGGCGCAGTGCGAGAAGCACTCCGCGGATCTCGCCGCCATCATGGTGACCTATCCGTCGACTCACGGCGTCTACGAGCACGGCATCACCGAGCTCTGCGAGATCGTGCACAGCCACGGCGGCCAGGTGTACGTCGACGGCGCCAACCTCAACGCCCTGCTGGGCCACGCCGCACCGGGCGAGTTCGGCGGAGACGTCTCGCACCTCAACCTGCACAAGACGTTCTGCATCCCGCATGGCGGTGGCGGGCCAGGCGTCGGCCCGGTCGCGGTCGCCGAGCACCTGGCGCCGTTCCTGCCGACCCACCCTCTTCACCCCGTGGAGAGCAAGCGGCAGGGCATCGGTGCGATCAGCGCGGCACCGTACGGTTCGGCCGGCATCCTGCCGATCCCGTACGCCTACATCGCGATGATGGGCGGCCAGGGCCTGACGGACGCAACATCTGTGGCGGTGCTGTCGGCCAACTACATCGCGAAGCGCCTCGAGGGTGCATTCCCGGTGCTCTACAGCGGCGACCATGGACTGGTCGCGCACGAGTGCATCCTCGACCTGCGGCCGTTGACCAAGGCGTCCGGCCTGAGCATCGACGATGTGGCCAAGCGGCTCATCGACTACGGCTTCCATGCACCGACGATGAGCTTCCCGGTCGCGGGCACGTTGATGGTCGAGCCGACGGAGTCAGAGGACCTCGCCGAGCTCGATCGGTTCTGC
>JAWWPE010000138.1:0-3655 GCA_033850895.1 Nocardioidaceae bacterium
ACTCGACGAGCGGTTGGTCGTATGCCCCGAGCGGGCCGATGCCGCGGAGGATCTTCTCGAGGTGTTCCTCGACGGTGAGGAGGCCTTCGCGGATGCTGGCCGGTCGCGGACGGTCGGACGTCGACACCCGGGCCGGGGCCTCGGGGGCACTGGTCTCGGGGGGTTCAGGCGGGGTCTCGGCCGTTGGCTCAGGTGCCTGGACCGGCTCCGCCGTCGGGGTCGGCTCCGGCGCCGGAACGGGCTCAACCGGCGGGGTCGGCTCGGGCGACCGGACAGGCTCGACCGGCGGAACGGGCTCAGGCGGCGGAATCGGCTCGACCGGCTCGGTCAGCTCGTCGGAGTCGTTCGAGCGAGGACGCTCCGGCGGGGACCACTGCACGCTCGGCATCGGCTCGGGCGGGGTCGCCTCCGGAGGTGTCCGCTCCTCGGGGTAGAGCAGCCGACGCGGTGGCGGCTCGTCGGCGGCGGGGGGTTCTGGATCCCGGGGAGTGTCGGCGCCGAGCGGCAGCATGTGCTGCTCCGGTCCGTCGTCTTCACCTGGGGCCATGCGTGCCAGCCTAACTGTCACCGAGCCGTGTCGCGGGGGGTACGGCCTCGGCCACGCCGGTGTCCTCCAGTACGGCGTCGCCGGTGACGACCACTCCGCGGCCGAATCGCCAGTCGCCGCGGACCGTGAGCGAATGCGCATCGACCAGCGACGGCGCCTCCGGCACCCGCGCCTCAAAGCCGGCGATCGTCGAGAAGAACCGCCGATCGAGGTTGATCAGCGCGGGGTGATCGACCTGGGCGCGTACGCGGAAGTCCTCGCCCACGCCATAGACATCGGAACGCATCAGCAGCAGGTCATTCGTGGTCTTGACCGGCAGGAACCTCGCGCGGTCGACCTCGATGGCCACCGCACCGTCGAACACCTCGACCGCGGCACCCATCGCGGACTCGATCTGGACGACCTTCGTCGACGACGGATCACTCGGGTCGACGGTCTTGTCGTTACGGATCAACGGGAGGCCGAGGATGCCGCTGCGGGCCTCGAGGGTCGCTTTCATGACCTGCAGGTCGAACCACAGGTTGTTGGTGTGGAAGTAGCGATGCCGCGTCGGGTCAGCAGCGGCCTCGGCGTCCTCGGGCGCGGTTTGGGCGGTCTCGCGCAGCACCAGGCGGCCGTCGCTCTTTCGCACCACGAGGTGCCCGCCCTTGACGTCTGCCGGGGTTCGGCGGCAGACCTCGGCGGCGTAGGGCGCACCCGATGCCGCGAACCAGCCCATCATCGCCGGATCAGGCGCAGCGCCGAGGTTGTCGGCGTTGGACACGGTGGCGTAGCGATAACCCTTCTCGATGAGTGCGTCGAGGATGCCGGAGACGTCGAGGGCGGTGTAGAGATCGCCGTGGCCGGGCGGGCACCACTCCAATGACGGGTCGGCCGGCCACTCGACCGGGGTCAGGTCATCGGCCCGGAGCTTGGGTTCGCGATTCTGCAGGAAGTCCAACGGCAGCCCGTCGACGGCGAGATCGCCATACGCCGACAGCGCCTCGAGCGTGTCATCCCTCGTGCGGAAGCTGTCCATGAACAGAAGCGGCAGGCGTACGTCCAAGGCATCACGCTGATGTCGCACCTGGCCGACGATGATGTCGAGAAACGTCAGATCGGGCCGGACGGGGAGCAGCGTCTTGGCGCGGTCCATGCCCATCGAGGTGCCGAGGCCACCGTTGAGCTTGATCACCGCTGTCTTGGCGGCGGCCTCCCGGCACTCATCGTCGCTGAGCTGGATCGCGCCGGCGTGATCGATGTCGCCGAGAGGGTCGACGTCAGCCTCGGGAATCGTCCCGGTCACGCCCTGCTCGAGCTGCGCGTAGAAGTCGGAGAACACGTCGATCGCCCGTTGCGGCACGTCTGCCTCACGCATCCGCTGCTGCGCCTGCTCCAAACCGCTCATCGCGTCATAGGTTAGCGTCAGCCGCGTGACGAAGGATGACCTGCGCCACCAGCTTCTCGAGCTGCGACGCGCGATGACCGTCAGAGCGCGCGATGAAGCCGCCGAGGCCCTCGCGCTGCACCTGCTCGCCGCACCGGTAGTGTCCCGCGCGGCACGCGTCGCCTGCTACCTCTCGATGCCCTCCGAACCGGGCACCCGACCACTGATCGACGGGTTGATCGCGCGCGGCACCGAGGTGGTCGTACCCCTGAGCCTTGCCGATGGGAGCCTCGACTGGGTGGCGTACGACCCGGCGGCTCCCGTCACCGAGACCGCGCTCGGCATCCCTGAGCCGGAGGGCGATCGGCTGGGCGCCGCAGCCCTCGAGACCTGCGCGCTGGTCATCGTGCCGGCACTGGCCGTCGACCACGCTGGCCAGCGGTTGGGACGCGGCGCCGGCTACTACGACCGGGCTCTCGCCGGTGTCGGTGCTCCACTGTGTGCGTTGGTGTTCGCGCACGAGCTGCTGGCCGAGGTACCGCACGAGCCGCACGACATACCCGTGCAGATGGCGGTGACCCCGCAAGGTCTCTTCCGCGTGCCGTAGACCTCAGCCGGCAAGCCCGCCGAAAGGTGTCCGGGCTAGGAACTGGCGCTACGGATCTCGCCGACGAGCTCCTCGAGGACGTCCTCGAGCATGATCACGCCGAGCACCTCACCGCCCTCGTTGGCGACCCGAGCCATGTGCGATCCACGCGACTGCATCGTCCGCAGTGCTTCGTAGAGGCCCGAGCCGGCCACGACCGTCGCGAGCGGTCGGACCCACTTGTCGGCGATTGTCTCGTGCCGGGAGGCCTCATCGGTCTCCAGCACGTCCTTAATGTGCAGATAGCCGCTGATGTCTCCGCCGGAGTCGGTCACCGGGAATCGTGAGAAGCCGGTCTCGGCGCACGCCTGCTCGACGTCGACCGGGGTTGCGCTCGGCCGGATCGTGACGAGACCGTCGAGCGGCAGGAGCACCTGGTCGACGGTTCCGTCGGAGAAGTCGAGCGCCCCGGACACCAGGCCGTACTCATGTTCGTCGAGCAGCCCCTCGCGTCGGGATTCCTCGACCAGGCCGGCCACCTCGTCGTGGCTGTACGTCGAGGCCACCTCGGCCTTGGGCTCGACGCGCAGCGCCCGGACGATGAGCGTCGCGGCGCCGTTGAGCACGATGACCAGCGGCTTGAAGATCGCCACGACGGCGAGCATGAAGGGACCGAGGATCAGGGCGGCACGGTCCGGCCCGACCAGGGCGAGGTTCTTGGGCACCATCTCGCCGAGCACGACGTGCGCGAACACCACGATCGTCATGGCGAGGATGAAGGAGATCGGATGCACCACGCCCTCGGGCAGGTTGACCGCATCGAAGACGGGCTCGAGCAGGTGCGCGATCGCCGGCTCGCCGACCGCGCCGAGGCCCAGCGAGCAGATCGTGATGCCCAGCTGGGCGGCCGCGATGACCAAGGTGATGTTCTCGATCGCCCGCAACGCCATGCGCGCCGACCGCGAACCTGCCGCGACCCGCGGTTCGAGCTGGGTGCGGCGGGCCGAGATCAGCGCGAACTCGGCTGAGACGAACACCGCGTTGAGGCCGAGCAGCACGATCGTCAGGACGATGGCAGCGACCGGGCTCATGCCTCCTCACCGCCTTCGACGGTCAGCGAGACCCGGTCGATGCGCCGGCCCTCCATGCGTTCGAC
>JAWWPE010000211.1:0-3007 GCA_033850895.1 Nocardioidaceae bacterium
GGAGCCGTGCTCGAGTGGCCGTGGGTTCGCAGCGTCGCGGTGGTGGCTGGAGGCCTGCTGGGCTGCTTCATCATCGCCGCGGTCATCACCTCCTTCGCCGTACGCCGCTCGGGTGCGGCGCAGCTGCGGGAGGTGGAGTGATGCTGCCTCGACTGCACCGCGCAAGCGTCGTCGGCCGAGCCCGGGCGGACGTCGGCTTGTTGGCGTTGATCCTTCTCGTCGTCGCATTCGCCACCGCCCTCACGTCGGCCGTCGCGCCCCTGACCGAGCGCACATCGGACCGGGCGATGGCCGCATCGATCCGCAACGCGGGGACCCAAGGGAACGTCATTGCGACCACCTCGAACCAGGGAGATGACGGTCAACGGATCCGCGACCCCCGGGCGGCGACCGAGCTCCGATACGCCGCAACGAGCGCGCAGCGTCAGATGCGGGCGCGGCTCGCCGCAGTCGTACGTCCCGGCCTGACCACCCTGACGACGCCGCCGCTACACCTGCTGGATGCCGGGCCGGGGCGTTACCTGCGGCTGTCGTACGTCACCGGCGCCGGGCCTGCACCCGCCACCACGTACCTCTCCGGCGGACCGCCGAAGCCCAGCGTCCCTGCCGCCCAGGCGCACAAGACGGTCACCGTCCAGAAGGATCCGTGGCCCGTGCAGATCGCGCTGCCCAAGCAGACGGCGGATGCGCTCGGCCTGAAGGCTGGAGACCGCATCCCCGCCGAGGACGAACAGCACGTCACCGTCACGATCGTGGTGAGCGGGGTCTTCACCGCCCGGGATTCCGGTGATGACGTATGGGCCGCGGTGCCCACCCTGCTCCATCCGATCGTCGCGAAGGCTGACGGTGTGACGACCACCTCCGGTGCGGCGATCGCCTCCGACGACTCGTTGCCGGACCTCCGGCTCGGCGTGCCGTCGAACGACCTGACGAGTCGCATCGCGTTCAGTCCACGGCCGTCGCGGGTCACCTGGAGTGGGTCCGACAAACTGGCCCAGTCGGTCGTCGCCCTGAAGGCATCACCCACACGGGCGAGCGGTGGACCCTCCTGGGACAGCCTGCTCGACCGGGTTCTCACCGACGGCCGGGCCAAGGTCTCCGCCGCGCAGGGCCAGGCATCGGTGTTGATCATCGGACTCCTCGCCGGTGCGCTGCTCGTGCTGGTGCTGGCCGGTGACCTGCTCGTACGTCGGCGCGCGGGATCGCTGGCCCTCATGCGCGAGCGCGGCGCCTCGCTGGCCGGCATAGCGTCGGAGCTGCTGGTCGAGGCCGTCGTCGTCGCGCTGCTCGGCACCGGGGTCGGGCTGCTCGTCACCCTCATACTCATCGGCGACGTGGGGTGGGGATGGTGCGTGCCGGTGCTCGTCGTGGCTTCGTTGGCCGCGCCGATTTTGGGCACCGTTGCCGCGGCCCGAGCCGCGGACGTCCGCCGGGTGCCTGCCAACCGTTCGACCCGCCGCGTTGCCGCCCGGATACGGCACGCCCGACGCCTGACGGTCGAGGGCGTCGTCCTGGCGGTGGCCGTCCTGTCGTATGTCGCCCTTCGCCAGCGCGGGGTCGTCGGCAGCGTTGACCTGACTGCGTCGTCGGCGCTGACCTGGTGGGCGGTCGCCGGCGGCCTGGTCGTCGTTCGGTTCCTCCCGCCGGTGGTTCGACTCGTGCTGACCAGGGCGCGCCGGGCGACCGGAGCCGTACCCCTTGTCGCCGCGGCGCGGATGTCCTCCACGGCGGTTCGGGCACTGCCGCTGCTGGTCGTCGCGGTCACCGTCGCCCAGCTCACCGTCGGCATCGCGCTGGCGGCCACGGAGCAGCACGGGCAGGCGGCAGGTGCGCTGCTGTCGGTCGGCGGTGACGCTCGGCTGCAAACGGCGCCGGACCGCTCGGTGGTCGCACTCGCCCACAAGGCCGCCAAGGCGCCGGGGGTGCGGGCAGCTGTCGCAGCGCGGGTCACTGACGGCGTCCAGGCGTCGTCAGCCGCTGCCGCTGCCGAGGTACGGCTGGTGGTCGTCGACTCTGCGGCGTACCAGCGGCTGCTCGCCACCAGCGACCTGGTCGACGCCCCCCAGCTGGCGCGCCTGAGGCGATCCGCCGGCGGCCAGGTCCCGGCTCTGCTGCGTGGAGGCGACCCCGGCCTTCGTCACAACCTGCAACTACGTTGGCAGGACGCGCCGGTCAATCTCCGCGTGGTCGGCACCGCCCCGCCGGTCGACGACTCGACCGCGCCAGTGGTGATCGTCGACGCCGCCGCCTTCACTGCCAAGGGGCCGGTCGCCGACCCGGGCACCGTGTGGGCGGTCGGACCCGGTGCCGCCGCGGCTCTGCATTCCGTTGCCGGCAAGACCGGCTCCGTCGACGTCCTTGCCGACGTGCTCCACGACCGCCGTTCCGCCCCGCTCGCCGCCGGCCTGGTCCACCTCGCGCTCGCCTCGTCGTTGCTGCTGGTGCTGTTCGCGGTGCTCGGCGTTGCCCTGGCGGCTGCGGCGGAGGCACCGCCACGCGCCGAGTCGCTGGGCCGCCTCCGCTCCCTCGGCCTGGGGCGGTTCGACGTACGCCGAGTGCTGATCGGAGAGCTCATCACGCCCGTGCTCGTCGGCTCGCTCGCCGGTCTGGCACTCGGTATCGGTGCCGCGCTGACGATGTTCGGTCCGTTGTCGCTCGAGCTCGTGACGGGACAGTCCTCGGCGCCCGACCTGGTGGTGCCGTGGTGGACGGTGCTGGCCGTCATCGGACTCATCGTGAGCGTTCTGGTCATCGCCGTCAACGAGGCGGGTCGCATAGGGCGTACGCCGCTCGCCGCGCTCCTGCGAGGTGGAGACCGGCGCTAGCCCGCTTCCCCATAGGCTGGTCATCCGCCACGCACAAGGAGCACCGATGGACGTACGCACACTGGGCCGCACCGGACGCGAGGTCTCGGTCGTGGGGCTCGGCACCTGGCAGCTCGGCGCCGACTGGGGCGATGTCAGCCACGAGGACGCGATGGCCGTACTGGACGCCGCGACCGCCGCCG
>JAWWPE010000229.1:0-12153 GCA_033850895.1 Nocardioidaceae bacterium
CGATATCGGTAAGCAGGGCGTCCGCCGCAGCCAGTGGTGTCGACGCATCCCCGATGGAACCCACCACGTCGACCCACAGGATCGGCTCGTCGCTCTCGCGGTCCAGGGTCGTCCGTACGACACGAGCCAGCTGACTCTTGCCGACACCAGCGGCGCCATAGATCACGGCACCCCGTTGATCGCGAAACGCCTGCAGTACAGACGGGAGCTGCTCGCGAGGCAGGCTGGGCCACGGTGCGGGGAGCTGAGTCAGCATCACGGCCTTTCACGTCGTGGCGAGTCGGGTGCTCGCACGACCAAGGGAAGCAAAGAGCGCCCCTGGAGCACATCGGTCAGGCTCCCCATGTTTGGCGGCCGCGCCGTCCATCGACCCAATCTGGGCAATGCGCCCGATGCCACTGCCGTCCGCATTGGCCACCATGGAGTGATGTCCGTCATCGCGCTCGCCCAGCTCACCATCACCGACCCCGACGTGTACGGCCGCTACAGCGATCGCTTCGCCGAAGTGTTCGGGCAGTTCAACGGGGAGCTTCTCGCGGCCGACGACAACCCTCGGGAGCTCGAAGGCACCTACCCGTACGACAAGGCCGTACTCCTCAGGTTCGCCACACTCGAGGACTTCACCGACTGGGCGACCTCTCCGGCCTATCTGGAGATCTCGCGCGACCGCCACGCCGGCGCGATCTCAGTCGTCGTCCTGCTGCGCGGAGCCTGACCCCGATCACTCCCAAGGAGACTTCGATGGCCACTGTCGACGAGAAGGCCGCATCGCTGGCGTTTCGCCACGAGTACAACCTCACCGCCGCGACTGCGGAGGAACGAGCAGATGCCGTGCAGTCGACGGCGTTCGGCACGCACTTCACCGATCACATGGCGCTGGTCGACTGGACCTCGTCCACGGGCTGGGCCGATCCTCGAATCGTTCCCCTCGGGCCGCTGAGGCTCCATCCTGCCGCCGCAGTGCTCCACTACGGCCAGGAGATCTTCGAGGGACTCAAGGCCTATCGTCACCCCGATGGTCGGATCGTCACGTTCCGCCCGGATTTCCACGCAGAACGCATGCGACGGTCCGCTGATCGCCTAGCCCTCCCCCGCGTGCCGCGAGGCCTGTTCAACGATTCCATCTCCGCACTGGTCAGTGCCGACCGTGAGTGGGTTCCCTGCGAACCAGGGCAGAGCCTGTACGTACGCCCCTTCCTGATCGCGACCGAGGCGTTCCTCGGAGTGCGGCCGGCTGAACATGCCGTCTACGGCGTCATTGCCAGCACCGCTCGGGCGTACTTCACGGCGACCGAGGAGGGTGTGTCCCTGTGGCTGTCGACTACGCACTCACGTGCCGGGAGGGGCGGGACGGGCGCCGCGAAGTGCGGAGGCAATTACGCATCTTCGTTGCTTGCCCAGCAAGAAGCACGCCAGAACGGCTGCGAACAAGTGCTGTTCACCGATGCGGCGACGGGGACCTGGGTGGAGGAAGCCGGAAGCATGAACATCTTCTTCGCGTTCGCCGACGGCACCATCGTCACGCCGCCGACCGATGGCACGATCCTCGAGGGCGCCACACGCGACAGTATTCTCAGACTCGCCGTCGAGTTCGGACATCGGATCGAGGAACGCCCGATCAGCGTTGAGGAGTGGATGGTGGCAACGAAAGCCGGACAGCTGTTGGAAGTCTTCGCGACCGGCACCGCCGCCGTGGTCACCCCCGTGAAGCGGCTGGTGTCTCGGGATCACGTGATCCCCACAGCAACAACCGGCCTCGGACCTGTCGCCGAACGCCTGCGCGCCGAGCTCGTCGGGATCCATCACGGATCCCGCCCTGACCGGTTCGACTGGTTGCGCGAGGTCTCGTGACGACCGCGTCATCGTCGCCGATCACCCGCCACGGCTGGGACGACCTGGGCGGCGAGGCCAGCCTGCTGGACCTGCTTGGTCCCCCGTCCCCGCCGATCGGGCTGCCAGCGTCCGTCGACGTCTCCGATCTCCTCGGTGCCGGCGTCGGGTTGGCGGCGTTGTCGCTCGAAGAGGTCCGACGCGTACGCGGCGACGGTCTCCGGCTGGCCCCAGTCGTACTCGATGGGAACCGGATCCGGACATCGGCGCAGTGTGAGCGACACCTGAAGATCAATGGCCATGCCCCTTCGGCGTGGGCACCACTGTCAGGGTTCTGGCGCACCAAGGACGGGTGGATCCGTACGCACGGCAACTATCCTCATCACGCCGCGCGACTTGCCCACCTGCTCGACGTTCCGTCTGACGCCTCCGCCGACGTCGTCGCGGCAGCGGTCGCGGATCGCCACTCCCTCGAGCTCGAAGAACGTGCCGCCGAGAGCGGCGCGATCGTCGGTGCCGTTCGCCGAGCCGCGGACTGGTCGGCTCATCCCCAGGCGCAGGTCATTGCCGCGTCCCCGCTGATCGACGTCTCGCAACGTGACGCGCCCGCTCGTCAGTGGCGGCAGGGGGCGTACGGCCCGATGGCCGGGGTCCGGGTCCTCGACCTGACGCGCGTACTGGCCGGTCCTGTTGCCACCCGCAACCTGGCCTTCGCCGGCGCCGATGTGCTGCGCATCGATTCACCCAGGCTCCCCGAGATCGAGTGGCAGCACGCGGAGACCGGACCGGGCAAGCGTTCCGCCCGGCTGGACCTGTCGTCCTCGCCCGACGCCGACGTGATGGCCGACCTCCTGGCCACTGCCGACGTCCTGGTGACGGGCTACCGCCCGGAATCGTTGGCGCCGTACGGGCTGGATTTCGCGACGTTGCACGACAGGTACCCGGGCCTGGTCGTGGCAAATGTCAGCGCATGGGGAATCGAGGGGCCGTGGGCGACTCGGCGCGGCTTCGACAGCATCGTTCAGGCCGTGACCGGCATCGCGATGCGCGAGAGCCTCGACGGTGACGTGCCCGGCGCCCTTCCCGCTCAGGCGCTCGATCACTCGGCGGGACATCTGCTCACCGCGGCGATCTGCCGCGCGCTCGTGCGACAACGGACCGAGGGCGGCAGCTGGCTCGTCAGCATCGCTCTTGCGCGCATCGCCCACGAACTCCTCGGAACGTCCCGCGACACCGCCGAGGTGGGCACTGGCGTCGACACCGTGCAGATCCGGTCCGCCCCGACCGGGAGTATCGCGACAGCCGCGCCATCGTTCACCTGGCAGGGCGGGCCGTCGGAATACCCGCTCCCGGCGACTCCTTGGGGAGCTGACCAGCCGAGCTGGGCGCCGACCGCGCCATGACCTCGGCGGAATCCTCCGGATCGAGGGCGAAGGATCAGCGGCCCAGACAGGTGGGTGCGTTCGAGAGCATCGCGTTGAGCGCGGGGGCCTGGCCCGTGAACACGTCGACGAAGACAAATTCGAGGTCTTCGTCCCTCGCCGTCTTGACGATGCAGTCCGACACCTCGGTCGGAAGTGCCTCATAGGTGTGGAAGACGTTCGACATCGCGGCCTTCAGATCGACGCATTTCCCGAGGTCGCCGGCCGCCGTCTGCGCGTCAGGCGCGGACATCGACAGGTGATCGCCGCTGGCGGTCGTACGGACGACGCCATACTTCTTCAGCTTCTTGGAGCCGATGTCCTTGACCCACCCCTTGGCGATGCAATCCGCCCGCTTCTTGTCCAGGTCGACGCCGATCGCCTTGAGGTCGGCCTGGTGGACGAGTGACTTCGAGATTGCGGCGGTCGGGTCGTTGCTCTTCGTGTCGTGACCCCCGCACGCCGCAAGCACGGCGAACAGGAGAACGGCGAGTAGCTTCTTCACAGATTGCTCCTTGATACCGGCGATCCGGCAGGTGGGGGTGAGTTCCCGAGGCAACGATGCGGTCGCCGACGGTGGTGGGGTGGTCAGGCCTTGGCGGCGCTGAACGCCTCCGCGAAATCCTTGGCGGCTCCGGCCTTGCACTCGAGCTTGAACGTGCCGGCGTTCGCGTTGATCGTGATGACCCCACCGGCACCGAACCGCTTGCCCTCGACCCACTCGATCTCGTCCAGCGGCACCGAGCTCAGCATCTCGTTGGCGCCCTTGATGGCACCCATCAGCGAGATGTTCAGGTCAAGCGTCACGATGCGCGTCGGCGTCAGCGCGAGACCGCACGAGCGCTTGACGACCAGGCCGGCTGCCTCGGCTCCCCTGGCGTTCCGGCCGGACCACTGACCGCCGATCATTCCGGCCCCGCCGCCGGCCATCGCCGTCGACGAGCCCCTGGGGGACACGACTGCGGCGGCGAGAACTCGCTCGCCGGACGCGAGGAATGGTGCGGCACCTTCGCTGATGGCTTCGGTGTGAGTGGACATGAGGGCTCCTGACGTTGATGTCGCATCCACCCTCGCGGCAGGCAACGCGAACCGACATCGGGAGATCTCCCCAACTTGCCCGCCACGGATTCGCCGCGACCGGGGCGGCTCGACCAGCGGTCAATTGGTCAAGCGGACAGTGCACTCCGGTGAGGAGGTGATGGTCTGCAGGACCACGCAGTACCGCTCGGTCAGCCGCTCAAGAGTGGCCAGCTGGTCAGCGTCCGCGTCGGTGTCGAGCTCGAACGACAGCCGGATGTGGGTGAATCCGACGGGCGTCGTCTTCTCGACCGCGAGCGTTCCCCGGAAGTCCAGATCACCCTCGGCTCGCACCGTGCCGGCACGGATCTCGAGGTTCAGCGACGATGCGACCGCAGCCAAGGTGACACCGGCACAGGCCACCAGCGCCTCGAGCAGCAGGTCTCCCGAGCACAGCTGCGTGCCATCGCCTCCGGTCGCCGGGTGCAGGCCGGCCTCCGCCATCGCCCGACCGGTCTCGAGCGAGCAGCTGACCCCCGCTCCGAGGTGTCCGGACGCACGGAGGGTGACCTTCGCAGCGTCAGGATCTTCCCGATACAGCTGCTTCAACGGTGCCTGGACTTCGCTCAACGACGTGTCGGTCATGACCCGAAGATGACACGTCCAGAGCTCGAAATCGAGGCGAAACAGCCAAATCTCGCCGGTCGCCGGCAACTTAGGGAACACTCCCGATGTCGCGATACGGGATACGCGGTGTGCTGATGCTCCACCCATCCATCCACGCGGTGCACCGCATCGGCACGAAGGACAAGCGCCCATGAAGCTGAGCTCGGCCGACCGCGCGGTCCTCATGCGCCCGGAGGACGGCGGCCTACGTGATCAGACATTGATCGACGCCGAATGTCTCGAGATGCTCGAGCGTGGCTATGAGCTCAAGCCGCTGACCGTCGAGGCGTACCGGGAAGGTCTCGGGGGAGTTCGTGACGGGTTCGACGAGCGTCTTGATGCCCTGGTCGCGGCTGGACTCGTCAGTCGCCTCGGTCAGACCCTCGATCTCGAGTCGCCCTACGACGTCTTCGTCGCCCTCGGCCGAAGCCTCGAATACCGGATGGGTGCCGATCCTTCCGGGACGACGAGCCTGATCGCCGTCCTGCCGCGACTCATCCAGGCCTGGGACCGCTGTGATGTCGGGGCCCCGGACGACCACGTGATCGAGACCGAGATCGTGCACGACTTCGCGGATCGCGGCACGTCGTGGTTCGACTGGCTCGGTGACACGTCTCCGGCTTGCCCGGCGCTGGTGTTCCCCGAGCCGGATGCCTTAATGGCGGCGCTGGCGGGTGGCCACCTGCTGCAACTGCAACGCCGCGTTGATGCGACTGCCGTACGAGTCCTGGTTGGTGCGAGGATCAAGCGCAACAGCCGGGTGCAGGCCCAGGTCGAGACCGCGCGTGCAGCCGGGGTGGAGTTTCGTACCTCATGGCACCTCGACAGCTGGATGTACGTCGACGTCGGCGCCGGTGTCGTCGGCGTCCCCGCCCGCTGGGGAGACCGTACGTCCGAGACGGCAATCGCGATCAGGGCGTCATCGGTCGTGGCTGGCACCATGGCGCTGTTCGAGCGACTGTGGGAGAGCGCCGACCGTTGGCAACGAGGTGAGCCGGAGTGGACATCGACCGTGCAGCTCCTCGCGCGCGGGCTGACCGACGATGACATCGCCCGCTCGCTAGAAGTGACGGTCCGGGTCGTACGTCGACACATCGCCGAGGCGATGAGGGACGTCGGCGTCTCGACCCGTTTCGCGCTGGGTGTCGAGTGGCAGGCGCGACGACTCGGCGAGTCGGTGTCGCCGCCGATCTCGCGGGCGAGGCGGATTCAGAGCTCCCCGAGAAGTGCCTGATGCACGCACATCCGGATGACACAATGTGCCTCAGATCGACCGAGATGGGTTTCACCGTGCTGATCGAACGCGATGAGCTGGTCGGTTCGCTCCGCGAGCTGGCTGGCACGGCCATGTCCGGCAGCGGGCGTTTGGTCATGCTCGGCGGGGAGGCCGGAGTCGGGAAGACCTCGGTCGCCGCCGAGCTGATGTCCGGGCTGCCTTCGGGCCTGAAGATCCGGCGCGGGGCCAGCGACAACGTGACGACGCCTGCGCCTCTCGGACCGCTCCTCGAGGCACTTCCGGAGCTCGGCGAGCTGATCGGCAAAACGTCCGCACAGCGACACGAGCTCTTCCGGGAGGCACAGGAGCTGCTCGCCGCCGAGCCGACGGTGCTCCTGATCGAGGATGCGCACTGGGCCGATGAAGCGACCTTCGACCTGCTCCGTCTGCTCGGTCGTCGAGTCGACTCGATGGCCCTGCTGGTGGTCGTCACCTACCGAACAGACGAGGTCGACACCCTCCACCCACTCTCCATGGTCTTCGGCGACCTGGCCACCGCGCCCGGTGTGATTCGCCGCGAGGTCCCCGCCCTGACAGTCGACGGCGTACGTCGTCTCGTGGAGATCGCGGACTCGCCGATCGATGCAGTCGAGCTGCACGCTCGTACGGGCGGCAACCCGTTCTTCGCCACCGAGGTCATCGCCGGCGCCACCGACGAGCTGCCGACCACGATCCGTGATGCCGTTCTCGCACGCACGTCGCGTCTCTCCCCCGGCGCCCAAGGTGTCCTGTCCACCCTGGCGGTGCTCGGCCACCGCGGCGACCTCAACCTGCTGGTCACAATCGGCGAGGGCACGGTGGCTGACGTCGACGAGTGCGTTCGCAGCGGCATGGTGGTCGCCGACGGAACCACGTTGAGCTTTCGGCACGAGCTGGCGCGACTCGCGGTCGAGGACAGGTTGACGCTCGCCACCCGCATCGACCTCAACGCCCGGGTGCTGGCCGAGCTGGAGCATCTCGGCTCTGAGGACTATCGACGTCTCGCCCACTATGCCGTCGCGTCCGGCAACCGGGACGCCGTCATTCGCTACGCCCCTCGCGCCGCTGCGCTCGCTGCCTCGTTGGGCGCGCACCGCGAATCCGCCCAGCAGTGCCGCACCGCCCTGAGCTGGCTCGAACCGGGATCGCCCGAGCGTGCCGCCGTGCTCGAGCAGCTGTCATTCGAGCTCCACCTGATGGACATGAATGAAGACGCGCTCATCGTGCAGCAGGAGGTGTTGGACCTGCACCGCCGCTCCGATGACGCGATCGCCATCGGGCGCTCCTTGCGATGGATGAGTCGACTGCACTGGATGGTGGGTGGCAACGCCAAGAGCCGGCGCTTCGCCAAGATGGCGGTGGACACGCTCGAGGCCGTCGAGCCAGGTCACGAGCTCGCGATGGCCTACAGCAATCTCGCCCAGCTGGGCATGGCCGCCGACGACATCCCCACGACGCAGCACTGGGCCGAGCTGGCGATGGACGTGGCCGCAGAGCTCGATGATCGAGATGTCAGGATCCACGCACTCAACAACCTCGGCTCCGCGTTGATGATGTCCGATGAGCACCAGCGAGGGTTTGAGATGTTGTGTGAGAGTCTCGAGCTCGCCCTTGAAGACGACGCCGAAGCCCACGCCGCACGCGCGTACTCCAATCTCGGCGCGGCGAGCATGGTGAATCGTCGCTACGACGTGGCCGAGGGGATCATGGCAGAGGGGATTGCGTACTGCATCGACCGCAATCTGGACTACTGCCACTTCTACATGTCCGGGTGGCTGGCCCGATCGATGTCCGAGCGGGGCGACTTCGCCGGCGCCGCCGCCCATGCTGCCGCCGTGCTGGACAGTCCCTACGCTTCGGCGACGAGCAAGATTCCTGCGCTGGCCGCGGCCGGCCAGATCGCCGCGTGGCTCGGCAAGGATCCCGAGGCCGAGCTCGCCGAGGCGCTCGAGCTCGCGTCGACCACCGGAGAACCCCAGCGCCTCATCCCGGTCGCGGTGGCGCGCGCGGACGCCAGCTGGATCTCGGGACAGGGCGACATCGTGGCTGAGATCGACCGGGTGTGGGACCTGAACGCGTCTGCTCCCCATCCCTGGAAGACCGGCGAGCTCGCGTGGTGGCTGCATGTGGCCGGCGTCGAACGCCCGTTGCCCGGACCGATTGCCGAGCCGTACGCCCTGATGCTGGCCGGCGACCACCGCGGGGCGGCCGAAGCCTGGCGGATCATCGGCTCGCCGTTCTGGGCCGCCCGCGCGCTGAGCAGGTCAGATGATCCTGACGATGCGAGGGAGGCCTGGAAGATCCTCGACGAGCTGGGCGCCGCCGGTGTCCTCCAGGCGATGCTCCGTGACCGCCGGTCTCGTGGCCAGTCCGTACCCCGAGGTCCCCGGGCAAGCAGCTCAGACAACACGGCCGGGCTCACGGTTCGCGAGCACGAGGTGCTCCTGTTGCTGGCGGAGGGCATGACGAATGCCGAGATCGCCGAGCGGCTCTTCCTGTCGACCAAGACCGTCGGCCACCACGTGTCGGCGGTCCTTCGCAAGCTCGAGGCGCCGACACGTACGCGCGCTGCCGCCGTCGCGGCCGAGCTCGGGTTGACGGCCGGCGCACAGGACGCCTGAGCCAACCCGGCAACCGTCGAGCCGCTACGCGCCGTGGTGGTCGCGTGCCCAGGTGATCGCTGCGGTCGGAAGGCGCTCACGTGTGGTCGTGCTGCGCACACCGCTGGGTCCGTGAAATGGGTCCACGGGGTGCGGCAGCCCGACAGCAGCCATCGAGGTGACCTGCCAGTGCCGGGGAACTTCGAACTCGGCGGCGATCTTGTCTCGGTCGAAGGCCCGGAACTGGTGCACGGACATCCCCATGCCGTGAGCTTGCACCGACAGGTGCGCCACCGCTTGGCCGAGGTCGTACTCGGCGAACTCGGAGAACTCCATGTCGGTGCCCTCGACGAACACGTGCGCCAGATTCACCAGCAGGAGTCCCGCCTCGGGCGCCCACACGCTGCTGCTGCGAGCAAGGTGCCGACACATCCGCGTATGGATGGTGTCGCCACGACGGCCCACGATGAATGACCAGGGTTGAGAGTTACCCGCCGACGGCGCTCTGCCGGCCGCCTCGAGCAGGATGTCGACCGCTGACTCCGCGATCACCTGATGAGGATCGAACCGCCCAGCGCTGAATCTCTCTGCCAACACGTCGAGCAACACCTCGGGATGCCCAGCCCTCACATCGTCATTGCGCACACAGTCTTCAAGCCAGGCCCAGGCCCACTCATTCCACCCGGCGCCAACTTGGGGAGTTCGCCCCATGTGGGCGGATCGAGATCACGATGTACTGGCGATCCGGGCAAGTGGCTCGCACCCAACTGAAAGGAACGACCATGCCCCTCTTCATGGACGTCCACCACATGGACGGACCGCTCACCCTCGACGCAGTCAAGCAGGCGCACGCCGCTGACGTTGAGACGCAGGGCGCACACGGAGTCGAATACCAGCGTTACTGGGTCGATGAGGCGAACGGCAAGATCTTCTGTCTCGTCGAAGCCCCGGACGCCGAGGCCGCCAACACCGTGCACCGCGAAGCCCACGGCCTCGTCGCCGACGAGATCTTCCCGGTCCACGAAGGCTCCTGAGCCGTCCCACGGCACAGTTTCCGAAGCCCCGGCGGGGGTAGAGCCAGAGCATGACCAACACGGCTCACAGCACCAGCTCCTCCGTCTCACTCTGGCTCGACCGGCCAGAGCCGATCCCGGACCAGCCCCTTCCCGCCGGTGACGTGCTCGATGACGTGGTCGTCGGCGCAGGAATCACCGGCCTGACCACCGCGCTCCTGCTCGCCCGCGCGGGCCGCCGCGTCGCCGTGCTGGAGGCCGGCGTGGTCGGTTCGCTCGCGTCCGGCAACACCACCGCCAAGGTGTCATTGCTGCAGGGCACCAAGATCTCGCGCATGCTCGGCTACCAGTCCGAGCACGTGACCCGCGCGTACATCGACGGCAACCGCGAAGGTCAGCAATGGATGCTCACGTTCTGCGCCGATCATGGCGTGCCCGTGCAACATCGCGATGCTGTGACATACGCGTCGTCGCCCGAGCAGCGTTCGGCGCTCGAGGACGAGCTGCGGGCGACTCACGCCGTGGGCCTCGAGACACAGCTGGTCGACTCGCTCGACGTGCCGTTCCCCCAGTACGGCGGCGTCCTGCTTCCTGACCAGGCGCAGCTCGACCCGCTCGACCTGCTCACGGCGTTGGTCGCCCAGATCAGGGAGCACGGCGGCTCGGTCCACCAACGGCAGCGCGTCACCAACGTCTCCTACAGCGGCGACCGGACGGTGACCCTGGAGAGCGTGGTGACCCTTCGCGCGCACCACGTCGTGCTCGCCACCGGTTCGCCGATCCTCGACCGCGGCCTGTACTTCGCCAAGCTCGAGCCGCAACGCTCGTACGCCCTTGCGTTCGATGCCCCGGACAACGTCGTCCCGGACGGTATGTATCTCTCCGCAGGATCGCCGAGCAGATCCGTCCGCGACGCCCCGCGCGCCGACGGTCGGAGGTTGCTGGTCGGGGGCAACGGACATGTCGTCGGACGCACGTCTTCGGAGCGCGCCCAGGTCGACGACCTGCGCGAATGGACGGCGAAGCACTTCCCCGGAGCTGTCGAGACCCACGCGTGGTCGGCACAGGACTACCGCTCGCACGACTCGTTCCCCTATGTCGGGGCGCTCCCCCGCGGTGGCGGGCGCATCTTCGTGGCGACCGGATTCGACAAGTGGGGCATGGCCTCCGGCGTCATGGCCGGCCGCAGCATCTCCGCCCAGATCCTCGACCAGCCGCCCTCATGGCAACGCGTCATGGGACGGCGCATCACCCGGCCGTCCGGGATGGCGCACGTGGCCCTGACCAACGCGAAGGTCGGAGTGGCCGCCACCCAGTCAGCCGTCGCGAGCGAGGTCCAGCCGGCACCCGAGCAGCCCGCCGAGGGCGACGGCAAGGTCGGCCGTCGCGGCATCGTGCCGACCGGGGTGGCCACCGTCGACGGCGAGACCTGCGCCGTACGCGCGATCTGCACCCACCTGGGCGGAGTGCTCAAGTGGAACGACAACGAGCGCACCTGGGACTGTCCTCTGCACGGCTCGAGGTTCAAGGTGGATGGTGCGGTGATCGAAGGCCCAGCGGTACGCGACCTGCACCGTCTGGACGAGCCGCAGGCACCCTGACCGTGCCCTACGCGGGGTACGCCCGCTCACCGAGCAGATTCGCCAGGTGCACCGCGTTGGTCACCGCAGTCTTCAGTGCCGAAGCCGTGGCTTCGGGCGTGGTCTCCAGGTCGTTGTAGTCCGTCCCCTGCATCGCCTCGCCGTTCCAGTACGTGCCACCCTGGGCCGGAATGCTGTAGCCGACATCGTTGAGGGCTTGGTACAGGTCGGCGGTGATCTTGTGCGCGCCATCCTCGTTGCCCACGACGCCGACGACGGCGACCTTGCCGAACATCATCGGGTTGCCGTCGGGGCGCTCTTCGGAGAGCTCCGCGTCCAGCCGCTCCAGCGCGCGCTGGGCGACGCTCGACATGTGCCCCATCCAGGTCGGCGTGACGAACACCAGGATGTCGGCCGCGCGGACCTGATCCCTGATCGACGGCCACTCGTCGCCATCGCCCATGTCGGCCTCGACTCCGGGCGAGACGGCATGATCGACGACTCGGACGATCGAGCCGGACACCCCCTGCTCTCCGAGCTCGTCGACGAACTGACTGGCCATCAGGTCGCTGCTGGATGCGGCAGGGGACGATTTGAGCGTGCAGTTGAGGGCGATCGCGCTCAGGGAGGTGGGCATACGAATCCTTTCGGGTCCTGCCGTACGTACCCCGCCGCGGCGCGCGTAGTCCTCGCGCTTGAGGTTTCCGCGACGCGAATCCGGGTAAGTCCCCGCCCGTGACCCTCGCGCAGGTGAAGTCCATGTACTTCGAA
>JAWWPE010000255.1:0-20071 GCA_033850895.1 Nocardioidaceae bacterium
CGGAAGTCGACGAATGGTGCGCCGACCCCCGCCTGCTCGGCAGCCCGGGTGTTGACCGACTCGGCCTCGCGATCGATGCCGAGCAGCTCCGTGTGGCTGCGGTTGCTCCGGGCGACGTACGTGCCGCTCGGCGTGGTGACCTTGAGGTTGCGGTTGGTGAGCCCACCCGAGATCTCCTCGACCGTGCGCGGGGTGCCGGCGAGCACCGGCACCTGGTCGAACAAGGCCTCGAGGTCGGGGTCGTCCACCTCATCCGTCACGCCGACCGTGTCCCTCAGTCCTTGAACGCCTCCGTCACGGCGACGTCAATCGTGTGCTTGGGACCGGTGAACCATTTGCGGGCCGAGACGAACCACCAGATCGTCAACAAAATCACGATGCCGCCGGTGAGCAGCGGGGCGTAGTTGACGAACTTCCACGAGAAGTCCTTGTTGCCCGGGACCGCCGCTGGGGTGATCGGCAGGATGAAGTAGATCGA
The DNA here is from genome assembly GCA_033850895.1 of Nocardioidaceae bacterium. GTDB lineage: Bacteria > Actinomycetota > Actinomycetes > Propionibacteriales > Nocardioidaceae > Aeromicrobium. Next base: position 479 of record JAWWPE010000255.1, read on the forward strand.
GATGATGATGATCTCCAGGACGGCGATCGGGTTCATCCACTTGTACTTCTTGCCATTGGTCCAGCTGCCCGGTACGAAAGCGTCACCGAGTCTCCAACGCAGGAAGATCGGGATCGCGAACGCCAGGTACAGGCCGATGACGGCGACCGACACCACTGCGTAGAACGCGACCGGCACGGCTGCGCCGTTGATGTCGACCTTGATCAGAGCGGGCAGAGTGATGATCGCCCCGATCACCGCAACGAGAATGACGGCATTCGCCGGCACCCGCGCCGCCGTGACCTTGGACCACGTCTTCGAGCCGGGGATCGCACCATCGCGACTGAATGCGAACGTCATCCGCGAGGCGCTGGTGAGGCAGGCGATGGTGCAGAAGAACTGACCGGCCACGGAGATCGCCAGCACCGTGACGTGCCAGCCCTGACCGAGTGCCTGCCCGAAGATCAGGTCGACACCGCCGCCGCCCTTGGTGATCGCATCCTTGTCCTGGACAGCGAACAGGAAAGCCAGCAAAAGTACCCAGCCACCGACGGCGGAATAGAAGATCGACCGCCAGATGCCCTTGGCCGCAGCCTCAGATGCGCCTTGGGTCTCCTCGGACAGGTGAGCCGAGGCATCGAATCCGGTGATCGTGTACTGCGTCAAGAGGAAGCCCAGCGGCAAGACCAGGAACCAGTACGTATGGCCGTGGGTGAGCGCACCCGCATACCCGGAATTGTTGACCTTGTCGCCGAACACGAAGCCCAGCGACTGATGTGCCTTGGGGACGAACGCCAGGATTGCGATCACCACCGCGACACCCGCGACGTGCCACCACACCGAGATGTTGTTGATGATGGCGAGCAGATGGCCACTGAAGATGTTCAGGATCGCCGCTACGGCGAGGATCACGACGAACAGCAGAAACACCCGGTTGAGGCTGTAGCTGTTCTTGTAGCTGTCACTGAGAGTCTGAAGCGTGAGATCCAGGAACGTCGCGCATCCGTACGCCACCGACGCCGTCACCGCGAGCAGGCCGATCAGGTTGAGCCAGCCGGTGTAGAAACCTGCCGCCGGCCCGCCCATCTTGGACGCCCACCAGTAGATGCCGCCGGACGTCGGATACGCCGACACGAGCTCCGACATCGTGAAACCGATCAGGAGGATGAACGCCGAGATGATCGGCCAGCCCCATGAGATGGCGATGGGGCCACCGTTGTTCCAGGCTTGGCCGAACGTCGTGAAGCAGCCGGCCAGGATCGAGATGATCGAGAACGAGATCGCGAAGTTGGAGAAGCTCGACCACGTCCGGCTGAGCTCCTGGCTGTAGCCGAGTTCGGCCAGCCTCTTTTCATCCGCGTTCATTTGGTCCGTCATATAAGCACCATGCCCTCAGAAGAAGTTGGTGCATGCTAGCGCGACGGAGCGGTATGGATCTAGACCTTTGATGCACAAGTCGCGAGGAGTTTACGCGACGGAAATCGCAACCAACTCGGCCGCGATCCACGAGATCAGTCGTCTGACGGCGCAGCCTTGTCTCGCTCGGCGAGCTGACCCTTGAGCTTCTTGACCTGTTCCTTGCGGTGCTTCGCCACCATGCTCGCGGAGCTCAGGAGGACGGCCGCGGCGACGCCCACCACGACTCCGACCAGCGTGCAGGCCCGGAAGTTGGGAGCGTCGACATCGAAGATCCGCTCGCCTGCGTGGGCGGCCTTGCTGTTGCCCGCCACGACCGACAGGGTCAGCCAGTTGGGGGCCGCGAGCAGCAGCCCGATCACCACCACGATGAGCCGCCAGGTCCAGTTGAAGAAGCGTCGACGGATCTGGAAGATCAGCAGCAGCGGGATGAATGTGAACACGAATCCGTAGAACAGCCCCCAGAGCGCACCACCGGTGTAGCTGCCGCCGACCTGGTCGGCGATCCGGTGTGCCCACCATCGCGGGAAGAACGCCGCGGACACCCGGAATCCGACATAGATGACAACCGCCGCCACCAGGACCAGCACGATTCTCAGCACCCAGTTGGCCGACCTGACGGTGGGCTGACGATCGATCCCGCGGTCAGCCGCACCTTCGTCGGTCGGTGCGGGGTTCGCTGCGGGATCGTCCTGGCTCATGGCCACATCATGGCCCACACCGGGGCCGAGTGCCACGTAGCCGAGATGCGACGAGCGCGCCCAGCGTCGGACCGCGGCCACGCTGAGACGAGCCGAGCCCCCCGGCCGCAAGATATCGTCCGCCCATGAGCATTCGAGACGGCCAGTCGCGCGATCGTGTCATGCGCGGATCCTGGTGGATCCTGCTGGTCGTCTACGCGCTGGTCGTCGGAGCCGTGCTGGCTCCGGTGCTGTTCGCCTCGGTCGGGGCGGACGACTCCTACTGGATCCTCGAGAAGGGTCCGCAGTTCCACGGTTCGGTGTGGGACGCGTGGTGGGAGCCACTGAAACACCCCTTCACCTTCGATGCCCAGCCGCGTACCGCGGTGCTCTCCTTGTCGGACCGGATGGTCGTCGCAGTCGTCACGATGAAGCTCGTCACCGTGTTCTCGATCCCTCCCCTCATCGTCTGGGCCTGCATCAAGGCCGGGCTGGTCGTCATGAGCGTTGTCGCCGCCATCGCCTTCCTGCGACAAGTGACGTTCCGTGATCGCCACGGCATCGTCCGAGGACTCGATCGCTCGAGCATCGCCTTCATCGCGCTCGCGCTCCCTTTGACGATCGCCATCGGCTGCAAGGCCCAGAATCTCGGCACGGACAACGGCTGGAACTTCTATCCGACACTCACGTACGGCGCCTTCGTCGGCTACTTGCTCTTCGCGGCGCTCGTCCTGAGGCTGTCGTCATTGTTGGATCACAGCTACCGACGGTGGGCGATACCGGTGGCAGCGCTGATGGTGTTCGCCGGCATCGCGATCAACCTGTCGTACGAGGTGCTGGCCCTGTTGATACCCCTGAGTGTGCTCGTGCTCCTCCTGCAGCCGCTGCCGGCTGCGGCGGATCGCTGGCTGCGCTGGCGGGCGAAGGCGACGGTGATGTTGGCCCTGGTGATCCCGTACACGGCGATGTTCGCGTTCATTCGCTGGAAGGTGAGCCATGCGGCCTGCCTGGCGACGGACTCCTGCTACTCCGGATCGGTCGTCAACATCAGTCCGAGGGCGATTTGGTACAACTTCCTCGGCGCGACACCCGGGCACAACGGGGCGCTCGTGACTCACCAGTCCCGCGTGGCACACCTGCCGTTCCCGGATGCCAGTCCGGCCAGCATCGCGATCGGCGTGCTCGGAGTCGTCGTCCTGGGGGCGCTGTGGGCGAGCTGGAACGCCCGGCAGCGATTGCTGGCACAGCCGGCGGCCACTGCCGAAGGTCCAACAGGTGGCGATGCGCGGGGGCTCCTCATCGTCCTCGCGGTCGCGCTCGCGATGGCGGTGGGCAGCTCACTCATCACCGGCGTGACCCAGCGCGCCGTCGACGACCTGGTCACGCCGATGGTCTCCTACCGGACGGGCGTGGTGACCTGGTCCGCGCTCGCCCTGGCCGGACTGGTCCTCGTACGGCTGATGGCGACCACTGAGTGGCGGGCCGTGCAGGTTGGCGGAGTCCTTGCCCTCGCAGCTGTGCTGATCGGCGCCACGGCGATCTACCTGCCGAGGAACTTGCTGACCGCCCAGCAGAACCGGGTGGAAGTACGGACCGCGTTCAACGACGGCCTGCACCGCGAGCTGGCGCTGGGTGACACCAGCCAGGCCGGAGACGACCGGCGCTGCGCCGCCATCCGGACGGAACTCACCCGCCGCGCGGGCGTCCCGGCACCGACACTGACCCGGACCCTGGTCGCGGCTGACAAGGCGTTCGAGTTCTACCACCACGCGCCGTACTGCTCGGCCGGCATCGACCTGAACCCACCCGCGGGCTGACCACCGCAGGGCCACCGTCAGACGTACGGGATAGGTTCGACACGTGCGTATAGCGACCTGGAACGTCAACTCCATCCGCAGCCGCATCGACCGCGTCACGACGTGGCTCGAGGCCAATGACATCGACGTGCTCGCCATCCAGGAGACCAAGTGTCGCGAGGACCAGTTCCCCGGCCTCGAGCTGTCCGCGATGGGTTATGAGTACGCCCATTTCGGCCTCAACCAGTGGAATGGCGTCGCGATCCTCTCTCGCGTCGGGCTCGATGACGTGGCGACCTCCTTCGCCGAGGACCAGCCGACGTTCGGCGACCCGGCCGCGCTCGAAGCCCGGTCGATCGGCGCCACCTGCGGCGGCGTGCGGGTCTGGAGCCTCTACGTCCCCAACGGGCGCACCCTCGACAACCCGCACTACACCTACAAGCTGGCCTGGCTCGAACGCCTCCGTCAGGTCGCCGCCGAGTGGCTCACCGCCAACCCCGACGCGCAGATCGCGCTGACCGGTGACTGGAATGTCGCGCCGACCGACGAGGACGTCTGGGACATGACGGTCTTCGAGGGCCACACCCACGTCTCCGCCCCCGAACGCGCGGCGTTCCAGGCCGTGATCGACGCAGGCTTTGCCGATGTCGTACGCCCGCACACTCCCGGCCCCGGTGTCTACACCTACTGGGACTACCAGCAGCTGGCGTTCCCCAAGAAGCGCGGACTCCGAATCGATTTCATCCTCGCCTCGAAGGCTCTCGCCGCCCGGGTCGACTCCGCGTGGATCGATCGGGAGGAGCGCAAGGGCAAGGGCGCCAGCGACCACGCTCCGGTCGTGATCGAGGTCCATTGATCGTCGCCGATCCGGACGCCTGATGGGCGCCTGAGGTTCGTGGACCGCATGCAATAATTGCCCGCGGCGCCGTCACGTCCGGGCCGTACGACAATCGCCGCACGACGAGAGTTGACTCCACGATGGTTTTCCGGGCCGCGCGCCAGCAGAAGCAGGTGCACGACCGGTTTCTGCAACTGCCGGATGAGCCCTCCGACGCCGAGCTGGATGAGCTCACCCACTGGGTACGCGCCAATCCCCATCGGCTCGGCTTCCTGGTCGGCGAGGTCAAGACGTCGTTCGACGCTGCACCGTCATTGTCGGCGTTGCGCCGGGCCGAGCGGGTGCTGGCGGGCACCGACAACGACCGGGTCATCGCACAGCTGCGCGACACCCTTCGCGCGGCACGCCCCGACCTGCTCTATCCGCTCGAGCAGCCCTTCCAGGAGCGCCTCTCCGGCAACAAGCTCGGTCGGCTCCGCAAGCTGTTGGATGCCGCGCTGACCAGTGGCGATGCCACCGGGGCCGATCTCGACATGCTGCTCACCGCGGCCAATCAGCTGGTCAACACCGATGCGTTCCGCGACGCCCTGGCCTATGTCGGTGAGCACCGCGACGAAGCGGCCGCCACCCCGGACTCGCACTTTCCCCGCGCGCAGGAACTCGTCGACATCCTCGATGGACTGGCCCCGGGTTGGGAGTCCCGGTTGGACGACTGGATCCGGTCGGCGCAGGACGCGACCTTCGCGTTCACCACTGCGGTGACGTTGAAGGTTCCGCCCGCGATCAGCAATCTTGCCGGCCGGATCGACAGCGCCGACCTGACCGATCGCCAGCTGTCACGGGCCGCCGTCCAGCTGTGGCGGGCCGGCGACAACGCTCCGGCCCTCGACCTGGCCCGGGCGGTGCGCTCCGACAGCACGTCGGCGGCGGCCACCGCCCAGCTGATCATCGGCGAGTATGAGTCGTTCGACCTGATGGAGTCGGGCTGGGCTCCGCCGGCCAGGAGCTCGGAGCCGGCGTACGTGCCCGCCCCCCGCTCGGTGCTGCACGTGCTGCAGAACTCGCTGCCGCACCGCCGCACCGGCTCGGCCAACCGCACGCAGGGTCTGCTCGCCGGCATCGTCAGCGCCGGCTACCGGGTCACCGCCGTCACCCCGCCGGGATTCCCGCACGCCGATGTCCGCGACCCCAGCCAGCAGGTCGAGGCACGTCACGAGATCCAGGGCGTCACGTACCAGCACCTGCTCAACGACGGGACGGTCCTTCCACGGTTCCCGGTGGACCGCTACGTCGACACCTACTCCGCCGGCATCGTCGAGCAGGCTCGCGCCGAGTCGGCGGGCCTGATCCATGCTGCCAGCAACTCCTACAACGCCCTGTCCGGCATCGTGGCCGCCCGCCAGCTCGGCATCCCGTCGATCTACGAGGTGCGCGGGCTGTACGAAGAGGGCCGGCGCTCCCGCGACGAGGCGTACGCCTCCACGCCGCAGTACACCTTCGCCGTCCACCTCGAGACCCTGGCGGCCAACGAGGCCGATCGGGTCATCGCCATCACCGAGGGGCTCAAGAACACCCTGATCGGTCGGGGCGTGCCGGCCGACAAGATCGACGTGGTGACCAATGGCGTGGACAGCACGCGGTTCCAGCCCCTCGCCCGCGACGTCGAGCTGGCCCGGCACTACGGCCTCGAGGACAACATCGTCATCGGCTACATCGGGTCGTTCCACTGGTATGAGGGACACGGACTGCTGTTCGAGACGTTCGCCCGTCTGCACGCCAAGCACCCCGACGTACGCCTGTTGATGGTCGGCGACGGGCCGGAGTTCGAGAACCTTTCGAACCTGCGGTCCACGCTCGGGCTGGAGGACGTCATCCTGATGCCCGGCAGCGTCCCGTTCGAGCAGGTCGAGGCGCACTACTCGCTGGTCGACATCGCGCCGATCACCCGGCTGTCCTCGCCGGTCACCGAGACGGTGTCGCCACTCAAGCCGTTCGAAGCCATGGCGATGGCCAAGACCGTGGTGTCGTCCGACGTCGCGGTGATGGCCGAGATCATCGACGACGACCGCACCGGGCTGCTGTTCACCAAGAACGACTCGGCATCCCTCGAGACCGTGCTCGAACGCCTCGTCCTGGACGCCGACCTCCGCGACCGGCTGGGACGACAGGCCCGCGAGTGGGTCGTCGAGGAGCGCGACTGGAAGATCCTCGGCGAGCGGGTTGCCGAGATCTACCGCCGGCTCGGCGTCTGACTCGCCGCCGTCCGCTCTTCGGCTATGCCGGGCGCCGGCGCAGGATCTCGGTGCGCTTCTCGGTCGTGTAGTGCTCCCGGCGAAGCTCCGGATGGGCCTGCACCCAGAGATCGACGATCTCGCGCTCATCCTTGCGGATCATGTCGTCCATCACGATCGAGGCGGCCGGGGTGAGCTTGGACCACAGGTGCGGCAGCGCCGGGAACCGGGCGAGGGAGCCGACCGTGGCCGGCGGCCCGTCGACGAACAGCAGCCCGATCCCGTCGAGGTCCTGGATCGCAGCGGGGTCGTACCACTTCTGGGTCGTGCCATCCACGCCGATGACATCGACGAGGGGGGCGACGCGGGCCACCGCGATGTCAGCAACGCCGTGGCGTTCGAGCAGCCGGTTGGTCTTGGCTGCATACTCCGCCGAGTGATCGAGTGCCACGATGCGGGTGGTCAACCCGCGTTGCTTCGCGGCGAGCGCCAGCCACATCGTCGAGGTGCCGCTGCCGCACTCGACCACAAGTGTCGGCCGCACGTCGAGCATCTCCTCGACGAGCAGGCTGACGGCATCGGGCGACACCGCCCACACGCGCATCGGCGGAACGTACGCGTCGACCTCGAACATCTCGAACAGGTTGATCGTGGCCTGCACCTGCTCGAATGACCGCCGCGACATCTTGGTGAGCTCGCGGATCAAGCCCTTCTTCTGGCTGGTGTCGGAGATGCTCGTCTCGATGCGGTCGAGCGCCGCCACCGACGAGCGCGCATCGCGGGCGATCCGCTCGACCGAGTCGAGCCTGCGGTGGATCCTCCGGCTCTGCTGCTCCGAACGCAGGGTGTGGGCGACCAGGACCAGCAGGATTCCGGCACACAGGAGCGCCAGTGGATGGTCGCCGACCTGGGTGAGCAGCAGCAGCGCGATGACACCCGCCGCGAATGCGCCGAACACACCGAGCGCGGTGGACGTGCGGCGAGGCAGAGGCATATGAGTCCTGGGTCGACGTGCAGTGTGGACGAACTGAAACCCTACATTCCGTCGTGTCGACCGATGAACGCGGCGATCACGGCGGCGATACGCGTCCCTGCGTGACCGTCCCACAGCGGTGGGGTCGTCCCGTCGAACGTCGTGCTGCCGTCGAGGATGGGTCGCAGGTGGTCGAGCAGGTCGGTATGCGTGACGAGCCGGTTGGTGCCGTGGGTGATGGTGACCGGTCGCTCGGTGTTGGGACGCAGTGTCAGGCACGGGATGCCCAACATCGTGGTCTCCTCCTGCACTCCGCCGGAATCAGTGATGACCGCGCTGCTGCCGCGGACCAGGCCGATGAACTCGACGTAGCCGAGCGGCTCGATGACCGTGATGGACGCGTGATCCATGAGGCCGGCGGCGGCGAAGCTGTCCCGTCCGCGAGGATGCAGCGGAATCACCACCCGGGTCAGGTCGGCGACCTGGTGCAGCGCGGCGACGATCGCGGCGGCTTGAGCGGGATCATCGACGTTCGACGGGCGGTGCAGCGTCGCCACGACGTACGGTTCGTCGATCCCGAGCTCGGCACAGACGGCCGGGGCGTCGAACGTGTCGAGATTGGACAACAAGGTGTCAATCATCGGATTGCCGACGAAGTGGATCTTGGGCTCTGCCACCCCTTCGGCACCGAGGTGGACGTTGGCGTCAGGGCTGGTCGTGAACAGCAGGTCGGCGAGGCTGTCGGTGACGACCCGGTTGACCTCCTCGGGCATGTCCCGATCGAAGCTGCGCAGGCCGGCCTCGACGTGTGCGACGGGGATGTGCAGCTTGGCCGCCACCAGGGAGGCAGCGACAGTTGAGTTGACGTCGCCGTAGACCACGACGAGATCTGGCGGCGTGGCCAGGAACATCTCCTCGAGCGCCACCATGACCTTCGCGGTCTGCGATGCGTGCGAACCGGATCCGACACCGAGATTGATGTCTGGCTCGGGCAGGCCGAGCTGCTGGAAGAACACCTCCGACATCACCGGGTCGTAGTGCTGCCCGGTGTGGACCAGCACCTGCCGTACGCCGAGCGCCGCGAGCGCGCTGATGACCGGCGCCGCCTTCGGGAAGTTGGGTCGCGCGCCCGTCACGTGGACGACGTGCGGAACGGGCGATGTGGTCACGGAGTACTTCCCTCTGCGGCGGTCATGTGCCCGCAAGGCTATCGCCACCGCCGACCCGCGAAGGCGTCGCCGCTGGTGGGCTCGGGTATATTCCGGAAGGTTCTACGAGCAACCGGGCAGACGAGGGGACCATCGCCGATGACCAGCCCGACCGACCGGAGTCAGGCAAAGCTGGGCGTGGTCATCCTGAACGACGATGACGCCGACTCATTGGCCCCCCGGTTGGCGGCGCTTGCCGAGCACGAGACATTTCCCTCCCTCGACGTGTCCCTGATCAGCCTCGCGGGTGACCTCGACACGACTGCCGTCGCCAAGGTCGCCCCCTGGCTCTCGGTGACCAAGGTTGAGGATCTCGACTCCGCCGTACGGCTCGGGCTCGACTCGGCGAAGACGCCATTCGTCGAGTTCAGCGAGGGCACCCTGCTCGACCACGACAACCTGCCGTGGTCCCTCGACCGCGCGGGCATCCTGGCCGAGCGGTTCGCCCTGGAAGACGCGCCGTTCCCGCTCCTCTACCTCGACTCGTGGCACGACCACCGCATCCTGCAGATCTACCGCAGCTGGCTCGAGGAGGAGTACGCCGATGAGGTCGCTGACCGGCGCGAAGCCGTGGACGCATACCTCCACGTCCTGCCCTATCGCACCCTCGCCGCCAGCATCCACGGCTTCGATGTCATCGACGGCGGCACATCCCTGCGCGTCGTCGGCACGTGTCGACGCGGTGACACCGACGACGACGTACCGACCGATCACGGCCTGCAGCTCATCGTCCGCGACGCCGGCGGCGAGCCGGTGTTCTGGGTGGATGCCGAGCCGGCGCCGCGGATGGACAACGGCCGGGTCAGATGGACCGGCTTCACCGCGGTGTTCCCGATCCGGAAGCTGCCGATCGGGCGGGCCACCCTCGACACCGAGCTCAACGCTCCGCCCGGGCACGACCCGATCCTCGTACCGGTCAAGACCTCGGTCGGCATGCTCGCCGCGTCGCGACCCGTCGTGGCCGACGAGCGCCGGTTCCAGGTCTTCCCGGTGCACGGGTCCGAGCGGGCAGAGCTCGTCACCAGGCGCGCCGGCGGTCCGATCCGGCGACTCCAGTGGGGTGCCGCGGTGCTGCGCCGCGATCTCGGCGCGATGGTGCATCGTCGTCCATTCGCCTGGACCCGTGTCGCCCGTACGCTCACCAGACCCCTCTTCCTCGGCCGGCCCATCTGGCTGGTCGGCGAACGCCCCGACACGGCGCGTGACAATGGCTTCCACCTGTTCTCACACCTCGCCGGGGAACGCCCGGACATCCGCGCGTACTACTTGATCGACCCGGCCAGCGCCCAGTTCGAGCAGATGTCGCGCATCGGCAAGGTGGTCAAGCACTCGTCGTTGCGCCATCGGCTGCTGATGCTCCACACAGTCGCGCTGGTCAATGCGTACTCCCCCAAGCACATGGTCCCGTCGCAGTGGGATCCCGGCGTCTACCTCCGCAACTTCGCCTGGCGGGTCGGCGCCTATCGCGTCTACCTCAAGCACGGCGTGCACATGAACACCAAGGTCATCAAGCGTCGCGTCAGCGGTTACGACCTGTTCCTGACGGCGACGCCGGGTGAGACGGCCGGCGCGCGTGAGACCTCCGGCTACACGACGCAGATCGCGCAGACCGGCCTGCCCCGCTATGACGCGCTCGTACCCACCCCGCCGAGCCGCACGATCCTGTTCATGCCGACGTGGCGCATCTACTTCGCGCCCAAGCTGTGGAGCGAGGAGACCGAGGCCCAGCGGCAGTTCGCCGGCTCGACCTACCAGCGATTCATGCAGGAGTTCTTCGCCAGCCCGCGCCTGCACGACCTGCTCGAGCGGTACGACTACCGGTTGCAGTTCATGCCGCACTACAACATGCGCGAGCACCTTTCAGAGATCGACGCAGCGAGCGAACGGGTCGTCGTGCTCGACGGGGCGGCCGCCAACATCCAGGACGTCATGCGCGGCTGCGACCTGTTCATCACCGATCACTCGTCGGTGCACTTCGACATCGCCTACCTCGGCACGCCCCTGATCTACACCCACTTCGACAACAAGGAATACCGCACCGGGCACGCCCTGGCCTCGTGGTTCGAGCACGAGCGCGACGGTTTCGGACCGGTCGCGTACGACCTGGAGTCCACGCTCGACGCGGTCGAGCGCTATCTCGCCTCGGGTTGTGAGCGCGAGGCGTTGTACGACGCACGCGCCGAGGCTGCGTTCACCTATCACGACCGCAACAACTCACGCCGTGCCGTCGAGGCGATCGAGCACGTGCTGGCGACCGGCGGGGCCAACTAGTTCAGCGGGCTCCGAACTTGCCGCCGGAGACGGCGTACAGCTTCGCCGCGAGTTGGGTCTCGGCCGAGTCGACGTAGGTGCGCGTGATGTGCGAACCCTGTCGATAGATCAGCACGTTGCCGATCACCGGAGCACAGCGCTTCTTGTCCGGGCAGACCACATCGGTCATGTCCAGGATCTTGGCACCCGGGGCGCCGGCTGCCGCCATCCGTTGGGTGAGCGCTCCCGACCCCTTGATGCCCTTCGCCTTGTCGAAGGTGCAGCGGGTCAGGTCCTTGGGATGCTCGGCGACACACTCATACAACTTCTTGGTGTCGGGCGGCTCAGGATTGTCCATGACCGCGACGAGCGGGATTCCGGCCGCGAGGATCGGCCGCCAGAACGCGTCCATGCCCTTGACCATCGCCGCCCGAGTCATCTTCTTGGTGTCGGTCTCACCTTCGGGCAGGGCCACGGGGCGACGACCCGACTCGAGCACCAGCTCCGGCTTGATCTTCAGGATCTGTTGCAAGGTCGCCTTGCCCCAGGCGCGGCATGCCGCCTGATCGCTGCCGCCGTTGTTCGCGTCGCTGAACGTGCACGCCGACTTGGTGATCTGGACGAGCTTCCAGTGCTCACGCTTACCGAGGTCGGACAGCGCGGTCTGCCACTGGACGATCTTGGAGTCGCCGACGATCAGCACCGTGCGCTTCGCCGAGGTGTCGCCGAACACACACGCGTGCGGCTTGGCGTCGTTGGGCCGCACCTGGCACTCGGGCTGGTTGTCGTACTGCGGCGGCCGGTCCTTGGTGGCGTCGATCGGCAGCGGCCGCATGGCGGCCACGCTCTTGATGTCGCTCCAGACGGTGTGCTTGCCGGCACTGGTCAGAAGGACACGGGCGCCCGGCGCGTCGGCCTTCGAGGCGAGCTTGGCAGAACTTCCGTTCACCGAGTGGCTCAACACCAGCGCCGCCACCACCCCGATGGCGGTGAGGCCGGCGCCCAGGGCGAGCGCGCGCGGAGTGGACTTGAAGGCAGTGCCGAACCGGATCGGGTTCTCGATGTACTTGTGGCACAACCACGCCGGGATGATCGAGAAGATCATCAGCAGCACGGTCCAACGGATCCGGAGGTCCGGGTGATGCGCCTGCGCGGCGACCAGGATCGGCCAGTGCCACAGATAGATCGAGTATGAGAGTCCGCCGATCCAGACCATCGGGGGCAGGCTCAGCAGCCGCTGCGGGGAACCCGGCGTGACGGCGATGCCGCTGGCGATCATCAGCGCTGCGCCGACTGTCGGGACCAGGGCGTGAACTCCGGGCCACGTCGTCTTGCCGTCGAAGGCCACACCGGCATACAGCACCATCGCGATACCGAGCCAGCCGCCGACTGCGCGGATCAGCACCGGCAAGCGTCCGACGTTCGCGGCCGACAACGCGAGCAGTGCGCCGATGCCGAGCTCCCAGATGCGGGTCGTCGAGACGAAGAACGCGGTGCCCGGACTGTGGTGCGACTGGTTGACCGACCACGCGAACGACGCCACCGTCACCGCGGTCAGCACCACGAACGCACCCGAGCGCCACTTGCGGGCGGTCACGACCGCGACGAGCAGCATCAGCAACGGCCAGATCAGGTAGAACTGCTCCTCGACCGACAACGACCAGTAGTGCTGCACCGGCGAGGCGCCGACGTCCTCGGCGAGGTAGTCGACGGCCCGACTCGCGAGTCGCCAGTTGACGATGTAGAGCGCTGCCGCCTTGATGTCGCCGCCGAACGTCGGGCGCTGGGTGAATGGCAGGTAGACCCAGGAGACCCACACCGAGAACAGCAGCACCGTCGCGCTGGCCGGCAGCAGCCGCCGCACCCGACGCGCCCAGAACGTGGCCAGCCGCACCTGCCCGGTGCGCGCGACCTCGCGCGCCAGCAGGCCGGTGATCAGGAAGCCCGACAGCACGAAGAACACGTCGACGCCGACGAATCCGCCCTTGTAGAACGGCAGGCCCGCGTGGAACGCGAGGACCGAGCCGACGGCGATCGCGCGCATGCCCTCGATGTCGAGGCGCAGGGTGCGACCGTGATCTTGTCGTACGACGTCAGGTCCATCAGTGGCGCGATGATGCGCGACTACGGGCATGCGTGTCGATCCAATCTGATGTTGCGGACGGGGCTCGGCGCGCGAGGCATTCAGCGGCAAGCGCAGCGATCAGGCTACCCGACCGCCCTGAGCGTCCCCGCCGATGGCCTTCGCGGGCAATCAACGAGGCAGGTCCCGGCACCTCGGCGAATTAGTGGGCGCACACCCCACTGCGGTAATCTTCCGCAGGCAGTACGTACCCCACATGAAGGAAAATGCGTTGTCCATCGACATGGCAATCATCGGTCTCGGCTACGTCGGCCTACCGCTGGCCCAGCAGGCATCCCGCTCCGGTCTCAACGTCGTCGGATTCGACGTCAACGCCGCGATGGTCGAGTCCCTCAACGGCGGCAAGAGCCACATCGATGACCTCAGCGACGCGGACATCGCCGAGATGATCTCGCTCGGGTTCACCGCCAGCACCGATGAGACGGTCCTCTCGCAGGCGGCCGCGATCGTGATCTGCGTGCCGACCCCGCTCTCGATCGACGGCGAGCCCGATCTCGGTGCGGTCATCGGCGCCACCACGACGATCTCGCGCCAGCTCGGCAAGGGCCAGCTGGTCGTGCTCGAGTCGACGACCTACCCCGGCACGACCGACGAGGTCGTCCGGCCCATCCTCGAGAAGGCCGGGCTGGTTGCCGGTACCGACTTCCACCTCGCGTTCAGCCCCGAGCGGGTCGACCCGGGCAACCCGACGTACGGCATCGCCAACACGCCCAAGGTCGTCGGCGGCCACACCCCGGCCTGCACCGATGTCGCCGCCGCGTTCTACGGCCGGTTCATCGAGACCGTGGTGCCGTCCAAGGGCACCCGCGAGGCCGAGATGACCAAGCTGCTGGAGAACACCTACCGGCACATCAACATCGCGCTGGTCAACGAGATGGCGCAGTTCTGCCACGAGATGGACATCGACCTGTGGGAGGTCATCCGCAATGCGGCGACCAAGCCGTTCGGCTTCCAGGCGTTCTTCCCCGGCCCCGGTGTCGGCGGTCACTGCATCCCGATCGATCCCAACTATCTGTCCTACAAGGTGCGTGCGACGCTCGGTCGCCCGTTCCAGTTCGTCGAGCTCGCCCAGTCGATCAACCTGCAGATGCCGGCGTACGTGGTCGACCGGGTCACCGATCTGCTGAACGACGAGGGCAAGGCGCTGCGCGGCTCGACGATCCTGCTGCTCGGCGTCACCTACAAGCCCAACATCGCCGATCAGCGCGAGTCGCCGGCGACCCCGCTGGCCCAGCTCCTGATCGACAAGGGCGCCACGTTGCTGTTCCACGACCCCCATGTCGAGACCTGGACTCCCAACGGCGTCAGCGTCAAGCGTGCCGACGATCTCGACGAGGCGCTGGCCGCCGCCGACGTGTCGGTCCTGCTGCAGAACCACCGCGACTACGATCTCGACGCGATCGCCAAGACGGCCCATCGCCTGTTCGACACCAAGGGCGCGACCGACGATCCGGCCATCGCGCGGCTCTGAGGTCTACTCGGCCCCGTTGTCGAGCTGCTTCTGGATCGAGTCGAGCCTGGCGACGATCGCGATCTCGGAGGCGCGCGCCTCGGTCACCTCGCGGAGGGCGATGTTGTCCACCCGCCGCTCGATCCGCTGCAACGCCTTCATCAGCCGGCGGTGCGACGCAGCCGCGGCCGTCCTTGCGGTGAGCTGACCCTCACGTACGTCGAGCAGCGCGAACAGGACCAGCACCAGCAAGATGACCGCCAGCGCGATCGCCACGCCGGAGTAGCCCACCGCGACGGCCACGACCGCCACAGGGATCGCGAGCAGGGCCGCGAGGCGCACGACGTACGCCTTCCGGACGGGCAACTTCATCGGTGGATCTCCAGGCTGGGATCAGGGGCGGACATGAGACTGTCGACGAATGACTGACCCGAGAGCACCGTTTCGCACCAGCTGTAGCCGAGCCTCTGCTGCGCCGCGAACGCTACGGGGTCGCTACCGACCCTATCGATGATCGACCGAAGATCGGTGCCAGCACCGTACAACGCGGCGTCACCGAAGTGTGATCGATAGCTGGGGTCGAGCACAGCCACACAGCCGTGGGCGATCGCCCGGCTGATCTCATGGACGCTCTCGACCCCGGAGAGCCGCGGTGGAAGGCCGACGAAGATGTCGATCTCGTCGAGGAACGATTCGAGGTCAGGCGTGTTGGTCACCAGCCAGTTGGGGGCCAGTCGATCGAAGACCAGGGGATCGTCCAGCACTCCCTCGTCGTCACGGATCCGCACGTCGTGACGGTCGGTCCGTGGGAGCAGCCCGCGCAGTCGGATCACGTTGCCGCGAGCCCGCAGCTTCGGGTCGAGGCCGGTGGTGCCGACGATCGGGCGGTTCTGCCCGCGGAGCGCTGGATAGGGACGCGACGTCACCGGCTGGACGCCGAGCCGTCGGGGGTCGAGGACCGTCGCCAGCGCTCCGCCGGCATGCAGGGAGTCGGCCACCTCCGCGGTCGCGGGTTGCCACACCGGTTCGACGCCGAACAACGTGCGGGCATTGGCCTCGACGGCGGCCGGGTGGAACGTGGTCCGGGTCCCGACCGCCGGATGGGCGGCGTACAACACCACCTTCTCGGCCGTGACCCCGACGACGTCTGCCGGTCGGACGTACGTCAGCAGCTCCGGGTCCCGCACCAGCGCCACCCGCGCCGTCAGGTGGTCCTCCCAGCGCGCCACGCCGACCGTGCCTTCCGAACGCAGGTGGAGGATCGTCGGGGCCGGGTACTTGCGGCGCCGCCGGGCATAGCGAATGGCCTCGAGGTGCATCACCACGGTGGTCTTGCCCGCATCGACCAGTGCCCCGATCTCGTCCGCTCCGCCGGCGTAGCGGTCGACACCGTCGCGCCAGTCCGAGACGACCAGGACGTCACAGTCGTGTCCGGCGGCGCGCCCCAGGAACTCCGCGGGCGCCGGGAAGCGGCGCGGTTCATCCGGGTCGAGGAGCGGAGACTCGAGCCCTTGCTGGATGCGTCCGTGCCAGAATTCGTACGCCTGGCGATAGGCGACGCGGTTGCCGTCGTGCCAGCCGAAACGGAAGTCCGATCGCGAGAGCGAATCCCTGGTGAGCTGGACCAGCGCCAACGGCATCTCGAGGTCGACGATCGAGCGGTGACCGAACACGATGGCCAATCGGCCGGAGAACTCTGAGTCGGCCGCCTTGCGTACGACGTCGAAGTTGCCCAGCTTGGCGAGCACGGGTTCACGCCGGAACATCAGGGACGAGGCGTTCTGACGAAGGGCGCGGAAGCCGACCTTGTTGGCGCCGAGCTGTTCGTCGACGCGTACCGCCCGGCTCATCGTCGCGACCAGCGCGGGGTCGTCGAGCAGGGGACGGAGCTGACGTTCGATGCGCTCGGGGTGCGACCAGTCATCGGAGTCCTGGAAGGCGATGAACTCGCCTCGCGCGACCCCCATCGCGAGGTTGCGGATGCGGTACGTGCCACCGTTCTGGGGCATCCGCATCAGCTGGATCCGGTCGTCGAGCCCCACGGCCTCCTCGATCAGCGGCTGGTACTCCGGCGGCGAACAGTCATCGACCACGAGCAGCTCGAGGTTGCGCCAGGTCTGCGAGATGATCGACCGGACCGCGCTCAGCAGGCCGCGGTCGGGCTTGTAGACCGACATGATGACCGAGACGAGTGGTGCGTCCGGGTCCACCACGGCGGGTCCGAGCTCGGCCGGCACGATCCGGTTGAACGGCACGCCGTCACCGGCCTCGAGCCGGATGGCCGTCAGGCCGCGCCCGACGAACAGCCGGTTGAAGGTCTCGAGCCATTCCTCCGCGGTCGAGCCGGGGCGACCGTACAACGGATGGACCAGCTCGGTCTCCAACATCCATCGGGACTCGTCATCGGTCACGATCTCCGGGAGGATCCGCTCGACGTAGTGCGTACGCCGCATGGCCAGATTGGTCTGCGCATCCAGGCGGTCCACGTCGACCGGCTCGAGCCGACCGTGCATGCGGCGCCCGGACTCACGGAGCAGTCGCACGGCCTGATGCAGATCGGCGGACTCCGAGAAGTTGAGATCGGGCCCCGGACGCCCCGCCATCAGATTGGCGAGCGCGGCGAGCGCGGTCAGGTGGACGACGGGGTCGGATCCGTCGAGCTCGCCGACGAATCGCAGGTTGCGGGCCCACTCGACGAGCTCGGCATACCCCCAGGTGCCACGGGTGGCCATCAGGGCGAGAAGGTCGGCGACACCGTCGGCGGAGAATCGCAGGCCGAACGTCGCGATCGTCCAGGGCCGGATCGTCAGCGATCGCGCGTCGGCCCTGATGTGATCGGGTACGCCGGTCATCACCGCACCCTCCCCTCAGCCGTGCGCCGCCACTGTTGGCACGGTCACGAAGCCTATCGGTGGTCCACCTGCGGAGGGACCGGTTTCAGCTCAGCCAGGTGGGACGCAGCGGCCAATCAGCGTTGCCCCGGTCGTCGGTCTTGACCGCGAGGACGTGGTGCAGCTCGATCTCATTGCGCTCGAAGGCCAGCCGCGAGCCGGCCATGTAGATGCCCCAGACCTTGGCGCGACCTATCGTCACCTCTTCGAGCGCCTCGTCCCAGTGCTCCACGAGGTTGTCGCACCAACCCTTGAGGGTCAGCGCGTAGTGCTCGCGGAGATTTTCGACGTGGCGCACCTCGAGGCCGGCATCTTGCGCAGCCGTGGTGATGCGGCCGACGCCGGTGAGTTCACCATCGGGGAACACGTAGCGGTCGATGAACGCCCCGGTCTGGATGGTCTTGTTGTTCGGGCGCGTGATGCAGTGGTTGAGCAGCCGGCCGCCGATCTTGAGGTGGTCGCGCAGGAAGGTGAAGTACGCCGGGTAGTTGCGCACGCCGATGTGCTCGGTCAGCCCGATCGAGCTGATCGCGTCGAAGTCGGTCTCGGTGACGTCGCGGTAGTCCAGGAACCGGACCTCGGCGAGGTGGTCGAGTCCCTGGCGCTTGATCTCCTCCTGAGCCCAGCTGGCCTGCTCGCGCGACAAGGTCACGCCGAGCACCTTCACGCCGTAGTGCTTCGCGGCGTGGCGAACCATGCCGCCCCAGCCGCAGCCGATGTCGAGGAGCCGCTGGCCCGGCTTCAGGTCGAGCTTGCGGGCGATCAGGTCGTACTTCTCGAACTGCGCCTCCTCGAGTGTGGAGTCGAGGGTCGGGAACACCGCGCAGGTGTAGGTCATCGACGGGCCGAGCACCAGCTCGTAGAACCGGTTGGAGACGTCGTAGTGATGGTGGATCGCCTCGGCGTCACGCTTCTTGTTGTGCCGCATCCCCTCGAGGGCGCGACGCCACTTCGGCAGGTGCTCCTCCTCGGGCGGCGCCGGCGGCTTGAGGTTGCCGAAGCCGAGGCTGCGGATGATCTGGACCATCTCCGGGGCCGACGGCATCTTGAACTTGAGCTGGCTCATGACCAGCACCATCGCGTCATACGGGTTGCCCGGGTGGACGCCCTCGATCTCGAGGTCGCCGGAGACGTACGCGCGGGCGAAGCCGAGATCGCCAGGTGCCGTCATCAGGTAGGAGAGACCGCGCTCGTTGAGCAGCGTGAGCTTGAGCGGGGCGTCCTCAGGTCCGGCGGCGCTGCCGTCGAAGGCCTCGAAGCGGAACGGCAGTCCGTCCTTCATCAACCGGCCGAGCGCATCCGCGATCGACAGGCGTACACCGACATCTGTGGTCATGAGTTCCTCACCGCTTTCTCGTACAGAGTGCTGAGTCTGCTGTCTGGGTCGTAGCGGTCACGTGCGGCCGCCAAGGTCTTGCCGCCGTACATCTGCTCGAACGTGTCTTGGGGATAGAAAGCCTCGGAGTACAAAGATTTATGCCCGCCCATGCCGGCGACGGCCTCCTCGATCTTCCGGTTGACCACGCCGTCAGCACTGCCGGCCGGCACCTCGACCGTGCCCCAGAAGCCGGCGTTGACGTAGATCTCGCCCGGCGCGAGCGGGTAGACCGGCCACAACCGGGTCGTACGCAGGGGGCACAGCCAGACCGGTCGCATGCCGACCTCGGCGTCGAACCACTCCAGGAATTCGGGCAACCGGTCGAGCGGGACCTCGACGTCCTGGATGACCCGCTCACGG
>JAWWPE010000258.1:0-5237 GCA_033850895.1 Nocardioidaceae bacterium
CCTTGAGCAGCTGGTTGCCGAGCGCGGTGCCGTCGGGCCAGGTGTGGACGTTGAGCAGGACGTTGCCCGTCGATGCGCCGGGCTTGGCGCCCGGCGGGCGGTCCCAGGCAACCTCACGTTTGCCGGCCTCCGTGACCGGCGGGGACACCGCACCCCGGGCGTCGCGGGGGAGCGCCAACACGGGAGCGTTGCCGAACACCCCCGGCACGGACAGCTTGGTCGGTGCGAACGGGTCTGTGGCCGCCGAGGCGCAAACTCCGCTCCGTGGGGTCGATGAAGGCGTCGCTGTGACCTTGACCGGGGGTTCGGCAACGTCCGGAGTGCTCGGCGAGGGACGGAGGAACCAGATCGCAGCCGCAATCCCGACGACCAGTGCCGCCGCGACGGCGGCATACCTGCGCCGACGTGACACCCGCTTCCGGTCGCCATGCAGTCCGCTCATGAACGCAGCCTAGGTTGCCGCAGCCGCAGCCGGCGCTGGAACCGACCCGGTCTACTTGGACGGCTGTGGCAGCTTGCACTTGACCTTCGGATTGACGCCGACATAGTTCAACGGGCCGGCGACGACCGTCAGCACGGCGTCGCTGGTCTTGCGGCAGTTGTTGTCCGAGCTCTTGAAATAGTCGCGTTGGGTGGCGGCGAGAGCCCCGATGACCAACCAGATGACGATCACGATTGAAGCAATTCGCATACTTCCTCCTGGGTCATCCACAACATAGGTCCAACCCGCGGGAACGGCACCTCGAGCGCCGGGGTGTGACTGCTACTGTGGCTCCCGAACATCGACATCCTTTAACGGCCGTCCCGAGAGGCGGAGAAGGAGGTCACCATGGTCGCGTCTGACGACGCTTCACGTGCTGACAACTCGCACCTGCAAGACCCGGGGCACGGCGCTCGCACTGTCCTGGACGACAAGGACATCTCCCGCGCGCTGACCCGCATCACCCACGAGATCCTCGAGCGCAATCGTGATGCATCCGACGTCGTGCTGCTCGGCATACCGACCCGTGGGGTGCACCTCGCCCGCAGGATTGCCGCTCGTATGTCCGACGTCGAGGGCCGCGACATCACCGCTGGAGCGCTCGACATCACGATGTTCCGCGATGACCTGCGGCTCAAGCCGGCCCGCGCCCTCGAGCACACCGACATCCCCGACGACATCGACGACAAGGTCGTCGTCCTGGTCGACGACGTGCTGTTCTCCGGCCGTACGATCCGTGCCGCGCTCGACGCCCTCAACGAGATCGGCCGACCCCGCGCGGTCCAGCTCGCCGTGCTGATCGACCGTGGTCACCGCGAGCTGCCGATCCGGGCCGACTTCGTGGGCAAGAACCTGCCGACCTCGCTCAGCGAGAGCGTCAAGGTCGCGCTGGTGGAGACCGACGAGCACGACGGAGTCGCCATCCAGGGAGGCACCTCATGATCAAGCATTTGCTGAGCGCCGGCGACCTGGACCGTACGGACGCGATCCGCATTCTCGACACCGCCGAGGAGCTGTTGGGGGTCGCCAGCCGGCCGATCAAGAAGCTGCCGACCCTGCGCGGCCGCACCGTGGTCAACCTGTTCTTCGAGGACTCCACCCGCACGCGCATCTCGTTCGAGGCCGCTGCCAAGCGGCTGAGCGCCGACGTCATCAACTTCTCCGCCAAGGGTTCGAGCGTCTCCAAGGGTGAGAGCCTCAAGGACACCGCACTGACCCTGCAGGCGATGGGCGCCGACGCGGTCATCGTCCGTCACCAGCACTCCGGCGCTCCTCACCGCCTCGCGCACGCCAAGTGGACCAAGGGCGCTGTGATCAACGCCGGCGACGGGACGCACGAACATCCGACCCAGGCGCTGCTCGACGCGTTCACGATGCGCCGCCACCTGGGCGACCTCGAGGGCAAGAACATCACCATCGTCGGCGACGTCCTGCACAGCCGAGTCGCGCGCTCCAACGTGCTGCTGCTCGACACCCTGGGCGCCAATGTCACCATCGTCGCGCCGCCGACGCTGCTTCCCGTCGGTGTCGAGAAGTGGCCGGTCGAGACGTCGTACGACCTCGACACGTCGCTCGAGAAGGCCGACGCGGTGATGATGCTGCGGGTGCAGCAGGAGCGGATGCACGCGTCGTTCTTCCCAAGCGCTCGCGAGTACAGCCGCCGATACGGCCTCGACACCGCCCGCGTCAATCGGCTGCCCGATCATGCGATCGTGATGCACCCCGGGCCGATGAACCGCGGCATGGAGATCACCGCGGATGTCGCTGACCACGTCCGGTCGGTCATCGTCGAACAGGTCACCAACGGCGTGGCCGTACGCATGGCGGTGCTCTACCTCCTGCTCAGCGGCTCCGCCGACGACAGCAGCTTTGACCCAATCGATGAAGAAACGTCCGCCACTGAGGGGCAAGAATGAGTTCGTATGTGATCCGCGGGGCGAACATCCTCGGCGAGAAGGTTGCCAGCATCGCGATCGAGGACGGCATCATTACCGCGATCGGTGCTGACCTTGAGGTCGACGGCGCCGAGGAGATCGACGCCAGCGGTTTGATCGCCCTCCCGGGTCTCGTCGACCTGCACACCCATGTGCGCGAACCCGGTCGTGAGGACGCCGAGACCGTGCTGACCGGCTCCAAGGCGGCCGCCCGCGGTGGGTTCACCTGCGTTCACGCGATGGCCAACACCGATCCGGTTGCCGACACCGCCGGCGTCGTGGAGCAGGTGTGGCGGCTCGGTCGCGAGGGCGGCTATTGCGACGTCCAGCCCGTCGGGGCGGTCACGATCGGGCTCAAGGGCGAACAGCTCGCCGAGCTCGGCGCGATGGCCGACTCCGCCGCGACTGTCCGGGTCTTCTCCGACGACGGCAAGTGCGTGTCCGACGCGGTCGTGATGCGTCGCGCGCTGGAGTACGTCAAGGCATTCGACGGCGTCATCGCCCAGCACGCCCAGGAGCCGCGGCTCACCGAGGGTGCACAGATGAACGAAGGCCCGCTGTCGGGCGAGCTCGGCCTCACCGGCTGGCCCGCCGTCGCGGAGGAAGCCATCGTCGCCCGCGATGTGCTGCTGGCCGAGCACGTCGGTTCGCGCCTGCACGTGTGCCACTTGTCGACCCGCGGATCCGTCGAGATCGTGCGCTGGGCCAAGAGCCGCGGCATCAACGTCACGGCCGAGGTCACGCCGCACCACCTGCTGCTGACCGACGGCCTCGTACGCAGCTATGACCCGATCTACAAGGTCAACCCGCCGCTGCGCTCCGACGACGATGTCGCCGCCGTGCGGGAGGGGCTTGCCGACGGCACGATTGACATCGTGGCCACCGATCACGCCCCGCACCCGATGGAGGACAAGGAATGCGAGTGGTCCGCCGCCGCGTTCGGAATGCTCGGTCTCGAGACAGCGCTCTCGGTGGTGCAGCAGACCATGGTGGACACCGGTCAGCTGACCTGGGCACAGGTGGCCACGGCGATGTCGACCAAGCCGGCCGAGATCGGTCGTGTCCACAACCAGGGCCGCCCGCTCGAAGTGGGGGAGCCGGCCAACATCGTGCTCTACGACTCGGCGGCTGAGCGCGTCATCGACGCCCGCGACACGGCGTCGCTGTCGCGCAACAACCCCTACGCGGGACTGACCCTGCCGGGCGAAGTTGTCGCGACGTTCCTCCGTGGCAGACCCACCGTCCGTGACCGCGCGCTCGTGGAAGCGGTCGCCATATGACGGACGCGATCCTGGTCCTCGAGGACGGACGTACGTTCCGGGGCGAGTCCTTTGGTGCGGTCGGTGAGACCGTCGGCGAGATCGTGTTCTCCACCGGCATGACCGGTTACCAGGAGACCCTGTCGGACCCGTCCTACCGCCGGCAGATCGTCACGATGACCGCACCGCACATCGGCAACACCGGCGTCAACGGGGAAGACTTCGAGTCCTCGAAGTTCTGGGTCGCCGGCTATGTGGTCCGCGACCCGGCGCGCGTGCGGAGCAACTGGCGCTCGACCGATTCGCTGGCAGACGAGCTCGCCAACCAGGGCGTCGTGGGCATCAGCGGCGTCGACACCCGGGCGTTGACCCGCCACCTGCGCGAACGCGGTGCCATGCGAGCAGGCATCAGCTCGTCCTCGACCGACGTCAGCGCCTTGCTGGACGCAGTGCAGGCCGCGCCATCGATGGCCGGCGCCGACCTGGCCGGTGAGGTCTCGACCGACGAGACGTACGTCGTGCCGGCGGTCGGCGACAAGAAGTTCACCGTCGCTGCGCTCGATCTCGGCATCAAGGGCATGACGCCGCTCCGGATGGCCGAACGCGGCCTCGAGGTGCATGTGCTGCCGTCCGGCGCGACGCTCGATGACGTGCTCGCGGTCAACCCCGACGGGGTGTTCATGTCCAACGGTCCGGGAGATCCGTCCACCGCCGACGAGTCCGTTGCCCTGCTCCAGCAGCTCCTCGAGCGGAGGATCCCGTACTTCGGCATCTGCTTCGGCAACCAGATCTTCGGTCGGGCGCTGGGTCTCGGCACCTACAAGCTCAAGTACGGACACCGTGGCATCAACCAGCCCGTCCAGGACCTCACGACCGGCAAGGTCGAGGTGACCAGCCACAACCATGGCTTCGCCGTCGACGCCCCGATCGAGGGCACGTTCGACACGCCGTACGGACCGGGGCGGGTCACGCACGTCGGACTCAACGACCAGGTCGTCGAGGGACTGGCGCTGCTCGACCAGCCGGCGTTCAGCGTGCAGTACCACCCGGAGGCAGCGGCCGGCCCGCACGATGCCGCCTATCTCTTCGACCGGTTCGTCGATCTCATGGCGGGGGTGAACGCCTGATGCCCAAGCGCGAAGATCTCAAGTCGATCATGGTCATCGGCTCCGGACCGATCGTGATCGGTCAGGCCTGTGAGTTCGACTATTCAGGCACCCAGGCCTGCCGCGTGCTCCGCGAGGAAGGCATCCGGGTCATCCTGGTCAACTCCAACCCGGCCACGATCATGACCGATCCGGAGTTCGCCGATGCCACGTACATCGAGCCGATCACCCCTGAGTTCGTCGAGAAGGTCATCGCCAAGGAGCGCCCCGACGCGCTGTTGGCGACCCTCGGCGGGCAGACCGCCCTCAACGCCGCGATCGCGCTGGACAAGGCAGGCGTGCTCAAGAAGTACGACGTCGAGCTCATCGGCGCCTCGATCGAGGCGATCGAGAAGGGCGAGAACCGCGAATCCTTCAAGGCAGTCGTCGCCACCTTGCCGCCCGAGTGGGGTGCTGA